>CBCTZR010000013.1:0-35925 GCA_965151435.1 uncultured Merdibacter sp.
GCATCTTCGATGCTCAACTGACTAAAGTCATCTATTCATATTTCTATGAATAGTAAATAAAAAAACATGCTGTCTGCATGTTTCCTTCTCTTCTTATCATTCGTTTGTATGCTGCTTCCAATTCTTTCGATTCAGCTTCTTTTTTAGCCGACGGGCAATAGAAAGAACAGGGTGATATTTATCAGAGATCATCCCTGAAACCTCAATAAACAACTCCACCATCATCATGATCACAAACAAGGAGATCAAGCCGATTCCTTTATTGATCATATAACAATACGCTGTCAAGCCAAACAAAGCGGTCACGATACACATGATGATCACTGTATTCTTATGACCGAACTTGTTCATCAGCTGATGATGGATATGACTCTTATCCGCTTCTGAAAACTTATGTCCTTTTAATGTTCTTCGCAAGATCGCACTCAACGTATCAATAATCGGTAAACCTAACAACAGCATAGGAAGTGCCAAAGTCATGATCGTAGAGCTTTTAAATCCCAACAATGAAATGGCAGAGATGATGAATCCTAAAAACAAAGCGCCGCAATCTCCCATGAAAATACTGGCGGGATGGGCATTGTATACAAGAAACCCCAGCGTAGCGCCTACTAGGATCAAAGAGATCATCTCTACATCATTTCGCCGTTCAATGACTGCTAACATGGCGATCACGACCAATATGATCACACAGATGCCTCCGCATAGTCCATCCAGGCCATCGATCAAATTGACCGCATTGGTGATTCCCGTGATCCATAAAAAGGTGACGATTACCGAAACGACACCCATTGAGATCGTGATCCCCAATGGAAGGCGGATCACATCCAGCGTGACGCCCGAAGCAATCAAAACGATTGCAGCTACAATTTGAAAACCGAATTTATATAATGGCCGCAGATTGACGAAATCATCGGTCAGTCCTCCAATAAACATGATCGTAGAACCTAACAAGATCCCATTCATCGCCATATCCGTCTTCACAAAGACTGCCATGGATAAGATGAACGCCAAATAGATCGCGACACCGCCAATCCGCACGATCTTCCCAGAATGAACTGTACGTTCATTGATCTGCGCAAACCCATCCAAGCGAAAGGCAATTCGCTTGACGATCGGTGTCAAGACAAGCGAGATCACAAAAGGAAGAAGCACATACAGAATTGCACTCATAAACAAACCTCAGCGACTGTTTAACCGACCAAATGCAGATTTTCCAACAAGATACCCGTACCTTCTGCAACGCAGCGCAATGCGTTATCTGCGACAAACACCGGAATGTGCAGTTCATCCCGCAACAATTCATCCAAGCCTTTCAACAAGGATCCGCCCCCTGTCAAAACGATGCCGCGCGTGACGATATCTGCAGCTAACTCTGGCGGCGTATTTTCCAAAACTGTTCGGCAAGCATGTACGATCTCAGCTAGACGCTCATTCAGACATCCCTGGATTTCTGCACTGTTGAGCTCAATGCTGATTGGAAGCCCGCTGACCAAGTCACGTCCGCTGACCTCCATGACATCTTTCGTCGATCCTTTCCATGCAGTACCGATCTTCTTTTTCACTTCTTCTGCCGTGCGATCTCCGATCAGTAACTTCTTTTCTTCTTTACAGAACTTGATGATCTCACGATCCATCGCATCTCCAGCGACACGCAGTGACGTACTCGTAATGATCTCTCCTAGGGAAATGACCGCAACATCGGTCGTTCCGCCACCGATATCCAAAACCATGCAGCCACTTGGTCTGCCGATATCCAATCCAGCACCTACTGCCGCTACCTTTGGTTCTTCTTCAATATAAACTTTTTTCGCACCGCTGCGATAAGCTGCATCACGAATCGCATTGCGTTCAACACTGGTAATATTGCTTGGGCAACAGATCAAGATGATCGGACGTCGAAACATTCCTTTCAGCTCCAGCTTCTTAAAGAAATAGTTCAACATGATCTCCGTGACCTCAAAATCAGCAATTACGCCATCCTTCAAAGGACGGATCGCCATCATCTTGCCAGGTGTACGTCCCAACATCTCTTTCGCTTCGCTACCAGCAGCCAAACAGCGTTTTGTCTCCGCATCGATGGCAACGACGCTTGGTTCGTCGATCACGATTCCTTCCCCTTTTACATACATTAATATATTTGCTGTTCCTAAGTCGATTCCAACTTCTTTTGAAAACATGAACATTCCTCCAAACTTGATTTTCATCATGATACCACATCTCGTCGAACTCTTCCACAAAAAGAAAGAAGCTCAACAGCTTTTATATTCTATCACTTTTTTTCTTAAAAAAAAATAGATTGTATTCAACAGCCAAGATTTCACATTTTTCGACCGGACAAAAAAGAAAAGGCATCCATGCAGGAATGCCTTCAGAGGGTTACTTCTCCGATTGTGTCAGCTCTTCAACGCTTTTGCCATACACTGTTTCTGGATCGATCAGCTGATCGTTTGCCTCGACTACCAAATGAAGATGATTCCCAAATTCTTTTCCATAAACACATGTGCCAGCACGTGCAATAAGATCGCCTTGCGTCACACGATCTCCTTTTTTGACCTGCACATCCTTCAAACTTTGCATCGTGATCGTCAGATTGCCATTTTGTAAGACAACCGTATTCCCAAAAAGCTCATCCTCACGTACATCGCTCACTTCGCCAGAGATCATCGCAACGACATCAAACGCTTCTCCTTCCAGTGTGTAATCGATTCCTTGCGAAGAGCGATACACACCTTCAAACTGCGTAAACGCATCGTTTTCCTCATTCTCCCCGTCAAAATAATCAACTGCGATCATCGCTTCGACCGTAAATGGCTTCTCTAAAATTTCCGGCAGATCTTCATCCGGCAACGGCAGGACCACTTCCTGGTTTTCAGCCACTGTCGGTTCAACAGATGGATCTTGCTGATTCATCATCCATGTCAGCGATCCAACAGCAATGATCAAAAAACAGGATAAGATGAGGATTCCTCTTTTTTTCCACTTGAACGTTTTATTTTCATAGCTGAGCATTTTATCACCTCTATCCCCCAGTATGCCCATGCCTTTAAGATTTATACACGTTCTCAAGCTGAATGCCACAATAATAATGCTTTAAGATTTCCTCATATCCTTTTCCTTCTAACGCCATTCCCTGCGCACCTTCCTGCGACATCCCCACGCCATGCCCCGATCCATAGATCGTAAAAGAGAGCTCATCTCCCTGCACGCTCAGATCAAAACAGCTTGAACGCAGACCTAATGCTTCACGTATCGCGCGTCCGCTGTAGCTTTGCTTATTGATATCGATGGAACGTACATAGCCGCTTTCATAACAAAGCGGTTCTCCGATAGAAGAAATTGCTTCGCCGATCCCTAACGCCGTTCTCAATTCTTCCTTCGTACATTGATACGTGCTGATATAATCGGTATCGACTTCCTCATCCCATGGTGATTCCACGCTGCGCAGATAGGGGAGCTCTTGCGTATAGTACTCCTCGCTGTTCGCTGTCTTGCCAGCGCTGCTGGCAAAGAAAAATGCAGTGATCGGTTCTCCCTCGTAAACCATGATCTCACCTTTTGTCTCCTCCACTGCCCGTTCGATTTGTTCTTTGCTACGCGTATAATCTTCTTTCCAGACCGCCTGCAGCTGCGTGTCGTCCATATACACCTGCGAAGCTGTCGTATCATCCACTTTATAATCACGGGAAGCGACGAAAGTCCGCGCAGCTACCGCCTGTGCCTTTAATGCCTCCAGTTCACTGGAAGGAGACATCTCTGAGCCAACTACGCCCTTCAAATAAGTTTCCAATTCAATCTCGATCGTCTGCTCTCCACGCGTCAGCGATACCATTTTCACTGCAGCTTCCTGTTTTTCGCTCTCCTTCACTTCTACCAAGAAAGAAAAGGGTTCTCCTTGTTGTAACCACAGAAACATACAACAAAAGAAAATCGCAATGACTGCGAACGCTTTGAATTCCACACGCAAAAAAATCACATCCTCATATATCTATATGCGGATGTGATCGATAATTACCCTTGCTTAGCATTCACAATGTCCCCTGATTCATCAAGTGAGACCGTTGAAAATCGTCAGTTCCAACAGGAAATTAGCACAGAGATAAGCGATCGCCATCGCCAAGATCAAGAACAGCACCTGTGCCTTCATCGGCTGTCGCACGTTGACAAAGCGGTCAAACTGCACACCGCTGAGCGCATAGAGAGCAGCCAAAAAACAGATGAAATAAATTATCAGCTTAACGATTGCATATACCATCAAGATTCCTCATTTCTATTCTCGCCCAAGCAAACTTCGCTGTCATGCGATCTTTGATCAAGCATTTCACTTCTTTTCAAACGATACATTTCCCTGCGTCTCCGGCTGTCCTCCATTATTCACATAGATGGCACTGGAAGAGAAGATCATCAAAAACAGCATTGCTGTCTGGATCCAGTTGAGCGTATGATCAAACACACCATGTATCAGTACCGTTAACAAAAATGCGATGATCAGCGCAAACAGCGGCACATCATAACGCCGCGTATACAAACGGACGACCTCTTTAATATTTTCCCAAAAATAAGCGAATAAAATGAATAGACCCACGATGCCATGACTTAACACCGGATCCAAAAAGACATTGTGAGCATGCATGGCTTTTCTGCCGTCATACAGTTTATAAAAGATCTGATAGCACTGCGGTCCCCCTCCAAAAAAGAGATGGTCACGAATCGCCATGATCGCGGTTTTCCAAATACGTCCTCTGACGAGGAAAGAATCCAAAAATCCGCTGCGCGGCAACAAGCTGGGATCGATCAATACAGCCACAACCCCACTGAGCAGCAAGCCCACTGAAACAAGAAAAGATTTTCGATGTCTGGTCAGCAGGAACATCACAGGAATCGCTACAATGAAGGAAGCCCATGCCGTACGGCAGCCAGTCAGATATAAGGCAAATAAATTCAATACGATGATGCCCCAATAAAATAGGATGCGATGCAGTTTTTCGGAATATAACAGTTTATATACACAGCACAGCACGAGAAACTCGATCATCATCGCATAAAAATTGGCGTTATAAAACGTGGAGTTCACACGCCAATTTGGCGCATCTTCTATTTCCAGATCAAAAAAGCTATAACCAAAGTGATCGATGATCCGGAAATATTCCATGATGGCCCAGATGAAACAAAAAATAGATATGATACAGCAAGCATCGATCAATAAGACAAGCAATCGCTTATTGATGATGCTGCGATAAAACATGTAATATACAAAGATCAGCAACATGACAAAGGATTGCACCATACCGATCTGATTTTGATAGATTGCCGAAACGACAAACGATAACAAACAGAATAGAAACAGCAGACAGGCACGAGGGGTTTTTTGGATGATCTTGACCAATTGATGTGTCGCTGCTAGATAACAAAGCGTAAAAGCAATCGCAATGAGCGAACAGAAGTAAGGCAAAAAGACAGAACAGGTCACAAACATGATCAAATATTCTTCAAAGGTATAACCATCTAACTTTCGATGATAAAACGCTTTGACCCGATGGATCCATTCCATAAGCTTTCCTCCTCTATCCCTTACGACTCACCAATTGAGCAAAGTATCCCATCTTTGCATATCGCTCTTTGAGCTGCTGCAGTTTATCGTGATCGCGATCGATCGCAAAAACAGTTGAACCGCTGCCAGACATCAATGCGCCATCCACACCAGCAGCCAATAACTCAAGTTTGAGCTGTTCCACATCTGGATTCAATAAGAACGCACTGTACTCCAATGTATTGCCCAGCTGTTGACAAAGCTGAACATAATCATCTTTGACCAGGCATTCTTCAATGCGATCAATATCCGGATGTTCTACTTTTGTAAAATCCAGCATCTGATACGCTTTTCCAGTGGATACCCCACTGCTCGGTTTTACCAATAAGATCTCAAAATGACAAGCATCACGAAGCAAGCGAATACGTTCACCGATGCCTTCCACACGCGCGCTTTGGTTCCATACGCAAAATGGTACATCTGCACCGACTTGTTTTGCCCCGCGTGCTACCGCATCCATTGATATGTCCTGATGTGTCAATGCGAGTGCCGCACGAATGATCGCTCCTGCATCCGCACTTCCTCCTGCCAATCCAGCCTCCATCGGAATACGTTTTTCCAAATGGATCCGGAAATGTGCTTCCAGTCCCCACTCCTTGCGCAGATATGCCAACGCACGAAAGATCAAATTCTCCTCTCCGAGAGGTACGCGTTCATCATCACAGGTCAAAGTATCGTGTGATGCCAGTTCAACAGTCAATGTATCATGCAGGGTCAAAGGCAACATGATCATGCGAAGATCATGATAACCGTCTTCCCTTCTCCTTACGACATCCAAGGATAAATTAATTTTTGCATTTGCTTCCACTTTCATGTTCATATACCTCAAATAGATGTAAAAATGTTGCGAGATCCAGTTGTTCGCTACGTGCATTAGGCGCGATACCACTAGCCGTCAACATGCGTTCCGCCATCGTTTTATCCTGACAAAACGCAGTGAAATTATTCAGGATCGTCTTACGCCGCATGGCAAAGCAGGCCTTCACCATCGCAAAAAACCGCTCTTCGTCCACCGGAGGATGTTCGATAAAACGAAACTGCAAAACCGCACTGTCCACATTTGGTTTTGGCATGAACACATTGCGCGGTACCTTCATCACTGAACTGACACTGCAGCGAAACTGCGTGATCACGCTCAATGCATTGTAATCTTTACTGCCAGGTTTCGCCTGAAAGCGATCAGCGACCTCTTTTTGCATCATGACCGTGATCGCATCGATCGATGCATTCGATTCAAAGATCTTAAATAAGATCGGCGTTGTGATATAATACGGCAAATTCGCCGCAATGACGACATCATATCCTTGGTTGCGATAACGGTTGACCCACTCCTCCAGATCCACCTGTAAAAAATCTTCCATCACCAATGTAAAATTTTTTTCCTGCGCCAAGGTATCCGCTAATACAGCAGGCAAGCGTTCATCGATTTCAAAAGCGACGACCGCTTTAGCATATTTGCATAAAAACTGTGTTAATGCACCGATCCCTGGGCCAATCTCAAAGACGACGCAATGATCGCTGACAATGGCATGGCGGGCAATCTTATCGACGACACCGCTCTCCACCAAAAAGTTTTGTCCATAGCTCTTTTTCGCATATAAGGAATGGCGCTCTAAGATATCTTTGGTCACTGATGGCGTAGCGATCACCTTTTTCATGCAAATCCTCCTTTTTCCAATTGTTCGCGCACTTCCTGTACGCTGATCTGCAACAAGTTAAACCGTTTCAACAGCGTCTTCGCATTCGGTTTTCCTAAATGATAGATCGTCCCCAGCCACTCTCTGCGCTGTGCGCTGTCATCTTTTCCCTGCAATCCCAAATTCAGCATATCCGCCATCGTAAAAGTAGGATGATATGCTTCCATATACGTAAAGCAGTGACTGAGCGCATCTTCCAGATCCTTGCGACCTGCATGTTCCACACCGACCTTTTTCGGTGTTTTCGCTTTGTTTTTTTCAATATATGCGTTCTTACACCCACTTACCGCTGCATTGATCTGCTGCCGTATCTTCTCTCCTGGATGATCGGGATCAGTAAAGATGATCACTCCACAGCGTTCCTTGGCTTTTCTTATCAATTCGATCGTCTCTTGTGAGAGAGCAAGCCCGTTTGTCTCAATCGTCTCACAGTCAAAATATCGTTTTAACACGTTCGTATCATGATGTCCCTCTACGACGATCACTTCTTTGATCTTCAACCGGCGCTCCCTCCTTACTTGTTGCTATTATCGCATAGAATTGTTTTTTTTTCATTAAATATTTCACTTCTGTAAGTATCTGCCTTTTTCCGTTTCGTTTTTACAGGGTGTCTATCTTCGATGAAGTGACCAAAAAAGCGAACTGTTTCATCATCACATACTCTTCACAGTTCGCTTTCATCATTCAAGGATTCCGCTTACAGTTTATGCGTAAATGACAGATCGTCTAGAAATGACAGCTGCAATCCCTGCAAAAGATCATCGACGATCTGAAAACGTTCAGTCATCAGGTACTCATTAGGAGCATGTACGTCCAGTCCATAGACGACCGTATTTCCCACCTGCTGCGCGATCTCCCAAAACTTGCGGTAAGGATATGCGATGCGTTTTTCCTTACCTAAAGTGCGGATTCCATATTTGATACCGCCTAAATTCACCTCTAATGGAACATCTGCCTTTTTTGCCGCATCACAAATGATCCTTGCTGCTTTCGTACAGCTATCGCTCCATTGTTCTCTTCCAAACATGAATAGATCTGGATGCGCTACGATATCCACCATGCCTTCTTCCAAGGCCTCTTTGATCTGGCCGGCATACAATAACACGTGTGCATCATCATTTTCCACATAATAATCGCCCAACGCTTCTCCATCACGCACTGCCATCGAATGCTGGCCGATGATACAATAGTCCATTTGATCGCGATAGGCGCGAAGTTCATCTTTGAACGCCTGATAATTTTCGATTTCCAATCCGATGTAAATATCGATCTGATCCTTATATTTCTCCTGCAGTTCTTTAATTGAGGCGATGTAGCCCTGCAGTTCACTCACATCCATGCGCTCATGCGCATGATACTGTCCGGGATAAGGTGCATGATCGCTGAAACCGATCTTTTGATAACCTGCTTTGATTGCCGCCAAAACGTATTCTTCATCTTCTCCCACCGCATGTCCACAGCGCTGGGTATGTCCATGATAATTAAAGCTCTGTTTCATACTCTCTCCTCGTTAAA
The DNA here is from genome assembly GCA_965151435.1 of uncultured Merdibacter sp. Classification (GTDB taxonomy): domain Bacteria; phylum Bacillota_I; class Bacilli_A; order Erysipelotrichales; family Erysipelotrichaceae; genus Merdibacter. The sequence continues at coordinate 8,803 of CBCTZR010000013.1, forward strand.
AATCTTCATCTTCATACGTAAATCCTAAACCGTGCACTTCCTCTGTATCCGTAACGATGATAAAAGCGTTGGGATCCACTTTCAGCACTTCGTGTTCCAACAGCGGATACTGTTTCTTTGAAACGACGACCATGATAACCGGACGATTTTCATGGGTATATCCCCCATGTCCGCTCAAGATCGTCGTACCGCGGTATAGATCCTTATGAATATATTCTAGCATTTCTTCATAGCGTTCGGAAATGATCATGCAGTTTTTTGATTTGATAGCTCCCAACGTGAGCATCTTGTCAATGGCCATACTGCTGATAAACACTGACAAGATCCCTACTAATGCCGCCTGAAATCCATATGTTGCAATCCCCAGCATGACCGTTAACGCATCGGTGATCAGCACCAGCGTAGGTAAAGGAATACGCGTATATTTATGCAGGACCAAAGGAGGGATATCCATGCCGCCGCTGCTCGCTCCGCAGCGAAAGATCAGTCCTACTCCACATCCCATCAAAATACCGCCATAGATCGTCGCTAGATAACGATCCATGACAAAGTAATCAGTCGGAAAAAACACGGTGAGCGCCCAGGACAGCAAAGAGATCAACAACGGATAACAAATGGTCGAAGCCAATGTCTTCCATGCAAAACGCTTACCTAAAAAGAGGAGACCAACAAAAAATAAAGCAATCGTCAAAGCATTGATCATGATGGTTGGATCAATGTGGAACAAAGGTTCCAACGCAACCGCAATTCCCGTCACACCGCCTGTCAGCACATCATTTGGCAAGATGAACATCGTCACACCCATCGCCAGCAACAAATTTCCGATAAACACCTGTACAACTTCTTTGATCATATCTATTTTACCCAATGTCATGCTCCTCTCCATTTTTCATCTTGTATCATTATAGCATGTTAAAAAAAGAAGAGAAGAAAATTCCTACATCACAAAAAAACAGTCATCTGACTGTTTATGAAAAGAAGGAAGCTAGCCAGGATTTCGGTTCCACCTCAGCTACACAATAACTCCATTTCGCAAGTGTGCCTTTGACCAATGCACCTTTCCCATCGCCCTGTGTCAACACCAGTGTTCCCTGTTCGAGCTGCGCCTGCACATCTTCCTGTTCAAACATGGAAAGATTATGAACCAGCACCGTATACCTGCTCTCTGTTTGAATGCCCATCATCAACGTCTGATATGTTTCCTGCATCGACTGTTGTATCGGATACGTTTCCACACAGTCCGAATCATAGTAAATTTCAAAAGGGATCCCTTCTTTATTTCCCGCGATGACACTGCTGCCAAGAACGAGCAGCCAAAGCGTTGTCAAAAGGATAAAACGTCTCCATAACATATTTTTCACCTCATAGTTGAAGTATGGTAATTCTTTCCTTTTTTATACCTTCTTTTCACAGAAAAAGCAGCCCTTTTCCTAAAGCGGATGGAAAATAGGCTGCATGTTATCAAATGTGCAAAATTGCGTAAATCCGATTTCTCTCAACTTTGGTTTCATCTCTTCAATACCATCTCCCAAATGCGCAGGAGCATGCGAATCGCTGCCGATGGTCAAAATCGTTCCTCCTAGCTCCAGATACAAGCGCAGGATACGCTCATCTGGCAACAGGCTATCCAAGCCATAACGACGAAACGATGTGTTGAGCTCAATTCCTTTGCCATCTTGAATAACGCGCATCAAGATTGCTTTGATCAAATCATAATGCTTCGTGAATCCGTCATAACCATCTTTTTCATCATAACGTTTGATCACATCCAAATGTCCCAGCACACTATAGTCTTTGTAACGTTGAATGACATCATATAGTTCTTGATAATACTCGGCGTAATACTGTGCCTGCGTCTTCCCCGTTTGAAATTCGTGAATGTGGAATTGCTCATTGTGAACCTGATGGATCGACAGGATCACAAAATCCATCGGCCATTGTTCTTGCAGTTTTTGAAAAGCGGAAATAGTCGATGTCTGTATACCAAATTCCAGCCCTTTCCGCAGAACGATCTTCCCTGCATATTTTTTTTGCAGTTCCTGGATCTGTGCAAAATAGCGCGGATAATCCACATTGAGAACAAAGTGCTTCTTTGTCTCCTCATCCAGCCCCATCGGATCGAGTTTGACCCCATAGTCAACGTGATCACTGAAACAGATTTCTTGGATTCCTTTCGCTATAGCGTCTTTTACACACGCTTCCATCGGATATTGGGAATCGTCGCTATATTCGGTATGCACATGATAATCGCAAAACATAAATACCCCTTTCTAAAACGCGATGCGTTTTTTTTCGTTTCTTCTAAGCATACTGCCAATTCATTCCATCCGTGCTGATCAACAGCGAACCATCGGACAACGGTACGCAATAAGTTCCCTGATGATCATCATAAGGCATGGCATTTGTACTGATACGAACAGTTTCTTCCATCGGATCTTTGCCCATCAGATCCTGCATGAGATAAGAAAAGCTCTTACCTCCATCTTTGCTGATCGCACAATCCAATTGATAAGTGACGATCAGGATCGCTCCATCATCCATCAAAGAAACACCGTAGACGTTCATCGACGAGCTTGTAGAGCTCGCATCTTGAAGATAGCCTGGATCGGCAAACGTCCACGTTAAACCCTCCTTGCTTTCTCCCAAACAAACGCTGCCATCCTGCATGAGCATCACGAGATAAAAAATGCCGTTTGAACCCTTGGAAATGGACATCTGCATGACGTTTTGTCCATCAATTTTAAATGTGACATTCTGCCAAACGCCTCCATCATCCAGCACAAGCAAATGCGTTTCTCCTTGGGATGTCGTATAAGCGAGCAAAGCACTCTCTTCATCCATATAATAACTTTGTGCGCCCATTCGCAGATAATCCAGCCAATAATCCTTCAGATCGCTTGGATATGCTGGTACCTCGATCCACGTATCCCCTTCATCACAGCTCATCGACACGACGCCTTCTTCAATTTTCAGACATTGATTTTGCCAGCTTTCCCATGCCGCGATCTGTTCTTCCTCTTCATTGATGCGCAAGATCGTATCCGCTTGTTCGATCCGATCCACTACTGGGGCAGTCGTTTCAACAGGCGAGGTCATCGTAAAAGGATCTTTACGGTCCGGCTGTTGTTCTTCGGTAGGCCGTTGGATCACATCGCTGGATTCTTCAATTACAGTGCTGTGACTTGTGAGATACCACACACAGGATATGAGCAAAAACTGAATCAGCAGCGCTGCACACCAAATACGAATAATTTTCATTAGGCATCCACCCCTTCCTCCAACAAGGCGTGTACCCGTTTCGCATAGAACGTCTTGGCAGCAAACCGATCCAGCCAACGCAGTTGTTCAAATGCGTGGAAATCATCCTTTTGCTGATGATAGAGGATAGCTAATCGATAGCGGATCTCCATTCGCTTTCGCAAGGTCATTGTTTCTTTCCAAAGCATATCTTCCAAATATTGAATGTATGCTGTCGGATCGATCGTCTTCCTTTGATAAGCAATTTGCATCTGAATGCTTTCAAAAGGGATCTTATGTTGATACTTCTGACGCTGCTTGATCGGCACGGCCGCCCAGCTTTCTTTTGCCTGTGACAGAAAAGACTGCGCATGATCCAGCTGATCAAGCTGTAGACAAGCAATCGCACAATTGCAATACAGTACGGTTTGATTCAGTTTGTTTGGGCGCTTCGCTAACGCTTTTTGAAACAAAGCGACACTCTCTTCAGGATGCCCAAGCACAATTTCGCAAATTCCCATGAGATTAGTCCCATCCGGCGTATCAGCTAATACAGGATCCTGTAAGAATGCTGTTTTTACACGCTGTGGATCCAATTGGCGTTCGAAAGGATCGAACCACTCCTCTTCCATCACCGCCTTTGCCTGAATCATTCCTGATAACACCATAAGAACGAAGAATACGATTTCCTCTAAGAACAACAAACACAAAGCGATATAAGATACCCGATGCAGCGCTAAAAATAAGAGCAGTACTGTAGACAACAGAAAAAAGCCAATCATGATCTTATAGATCAGCGTACGTCTTAACAATTGCCAGATCATTGTTCTTCCTCCTTTTGCCATGCATGCAGGCAAGCAGCTGTTCGTTGCTGCAACGATGGAAAACAAGTGACGCGATGCAATCGCTGCATCTCTTCCTGTGCGCGATCCAGCTGGATCGATGCACGTGTTTTCGCAAGCAAAAAAGCGAGGTATTGACGATAATAGATTGCATCCACTTGTTCCAAAAGCGTGTCACACAAAAACAGCTGATCGAGATCGATCCTTCCTTTTGTGCCCAGAGACAACTGTTCGATCAATCGGATGACCAGTTGATCTTGCAGATCATAGCATTCATCGATCGATTCTTGAAACAGCTCCTTTTGCGAGAGGCAAAGCAGCAGCATATACTGTGCATGCACATGTCCTTTTTGCTTTCGCAGTTTTTTCAATTTATGAAAACGCCGTACTTTTTGCCAAGCAACTGCCATCACTTGCAAAGCAGCTTCCTCTTCACCTTCTGCATACAAGCATAGTGCCTGCGTTTGTAAACAAAATGACTGCATGCTTTTTTTGATGGTGATGCATTTCCATTGTTTTTTATCCTCCTGCGTTAAGATCAAGCCATCGACAAACAACTTCTCCTGTAGAGACTGCCAGATAAGCTGACCTTTCAGATAAGTGCATAGAAAACACAGCAAAAACAACAGACATAAAAATACATACATATAGAGTTCCTGCGACGTTTTCTGTACAATCGAGACGATCAAAAAGAAGATACTGAAACACAAAGATGCAAAGGCATACAGATCATAGCGTCTATTCATCGAAATACACTTCCATTCACTACTTTCTCACGTTTAATAGTATAGCACTTTTTTGAAAAAAGAGCGGAAAGAAACAGTGTAAAAATCATCGGCAACCCGTTTGACACCGTTTTCGTATATTTGTTAAAATTTACGTAATGTAAATAGGAAAGCTGGTGATCGTATGGCTATGGAACAATTCTCATTCGGTGATATCGTATTGATCGATGACACCTTGCGTTTACCTTTTCAACAATCGCTCTTGCAAGGAAAAAAAGGAATGATCGGCGTATCTTTTCTCTCCCTTTCCGCATGGATCCAACAATTTCAGGAAGATGCGATATCTCAAGATGCGCTGTTATTCGCCTATCGTTCCACGTTGCATGCGCACAGTGCTGCTTTTTCCATCTTTCAACAGCAGTTTGATGATGTGACATTTCTCAAACAATGCGCTCAATTTATTGCGGAGCTCAAATTATACATGATTGATATTGCCACCTTACCGCAGCGAACGGACAGCGAAAAAGAACTGAAACAGATTCTTTCACTGTTATTCCCCATTTCATCTTTGGCCGATCAAAGAAAAGCTGCGATGGAAAAGATCGAAGCAATGCCAGATGCTTCTCATATCTGGATCTATCCTTCCTTCTTCTCTTTGGATGAACAACACATCATCGACATCCTTCTAAAAAAAGGGGCACATTGGATCGAACGCTCCATCGAAGAAGAAACGCCAGCATTCTACTATGCGGTCAATATGCGTCAAGAGGTAGAAGGTATCGCACAAAGGATCATCGCAAACAAACAAGATGCTGAAAACATCGCTGTATGTACCTTAGATCCTTTTTATGAATCATTGATCGTACAGATCTTTACGCGTTATCAGATTCCTTATACCGTGCTCTCTTCCAGCACGACAAATGAACTCAGTATTCAAATGCAGGCATGGCTGCACTATTTAGCAAAGCCGGAATGGACAAACTTACAAAATCTGTTGACCAGCAATGTCTTTTCCTTTGATTGTGACGATCTGCTCCGCTATCTGCAGCTGTTTCAACAAGATATCGATCAGCCGATCCAGCCTAGAACCTCACAAGTACACGCCAATGCGTTACTCGATCGCTATACCCTGCAACAATTGCAGCAACTAGAAGAAAAAGCCATTCAACAACAGCAGCAATTGCTCATGGTCCTGCATCCAGCACAGCAGCTTTCTCCTCAAGAGATGCTCTCTTTTCTCTGTGATTTTTTTACCGAGCGCTATCCACATCCCAATTATGCACAAATTCGCTGTATGAAGCAGATCCAGCAGCTGTTTCAAGAAATATACGATGTGGTACATACAAAAGAGGATCTCTCTTTCTTAGCACAGCTGTTAAAAGAAAAACAACTGAATAATACCTATGATCAGCTCAGCGGTGTTCTCGTTCACACGATCAAAGAGCTGCATCAAGAACGAACGATCCGCTATGTCGTTGGAGCGACGATGAACGCATGGCCAAACTTCACGGCAAGAAACGGTCTTTTCGATGAGCGCTATTGCAAAGCACTTGCATTACCTTCCATGGATGAACGCTATCAACATCATCTCAAGCAATGCGAGAAGCTCTATCACGCGCAGAAGCAGCTCATCATCTCCTATCCATTAGGAACCTATGAAGGAAAGAACAATGAGGCTTCCTTGGAAATCGAACAATATATGGAGCACTTTGCCCTCCATGCACAAGCGCTGCCGCTTGTTTCCACCCACCTCTATCAGCGTAGAACCCCTCACTTGGATCCTGCGATCGCTCAGCAGCTTTATCTGCAAAATGGCGAGCTGCGCGGTTCCATATCGGCATTTGAGCGTTATCGGCAATGTCCATTTTCTTATTTTTTGCGCTATGGTTTGCATTTAAAGAAACAAAAACATACGATCGATGAAGCAAAGATCGGCTCTTTGATCCATGAACTCTTGCAGCGGGCCTGCCAACAGTATGGAAAAGCTTACGTAGAAATTTCAACACAGGAGCTCATGCGTCAGATCCAAGAGGAGTGCAGCACGCTCTTGACGCTCTATCCTCACCGGGAAGCTGCCTTAAAGCAGCTGGAAATGCGACTGACCAAACAGCTCTCCGCATTGTTCACACAGCTGGCTTCTTTAGAGGAACATAATCATCTCTGCGTCCGTGGTCAGGAACGTCCCTTCACCTATACGCTTCCCTTGTCAAAAGGAACGCTACGCATGGATGGCGTCATCGACCGTATCGATACCAGCAATCACATGGCGGTCATCTTAGATTACAAGAGCAGCAAAAAAACGCTGAGCAGCACCAAAGTCTTCAGCGGTCTGCAATTACAGCTGTTGACCTATGCAATCGTCCTGGAAAAAGGCCTCGTCGAAGGCTTTGAAGAAATCAAAGAAGTGCTTGGCGCATTTTATGTATCCTTTAAACAAGAGAGCATTTTACAGCCAGCCTTGAAGATCCAGCGACAAAAAAAGCTCTGTCAAGTGATCGAACACGAAGACATCTTAGAGGAACAGCGCAAGAAGCAGCGACTCAGCGGATGGATCTTTTCTGAACATATCGATCTGTTCGATGATGATGCGACACATGTGGCCAATCTCAAGCTCTCGAATGGAACTGTCGTTGGCAGAACCAAACAGACCATACGCTCTTTACAGATGCTCAGCGAAGGTATTCAAAAGATCCTCCTCTACATCGGAGAACAGATCTTAACAGGAGAGATCGCTTGCGAACCAGGGGAAGATGCCTGCAAATTCTGCGATTTCCACAGCATTTGCCGTTTCCATGGTCAACCATATCCAAAAACAGCGATCATCAACGATCAGATGGAATACTGCGACGATCAAAAGGAGGTGGAATCGGATGCCCACATGGAATGAACAACAGCGCCGCGCAGTTGAACTGCGCAATCAGAATATCTTAGTATCGGCTTCTGCCGGTAGCGGTAAAACGACCGTGTTGGTCGGACGTCTGATGGACCTCGTTCTCAAAGATGGTATCCGTGTCGATGAGATCTTGGCGATGACATTCACGGAGGCAGCCGCCAACGAGATGAAAAAGAGATTGTCTGCCTCTTTACGATCAGCACAGCAGGAAAGCGATGATCCAGCGACGAAAGCATTCCTGCAAGAACAGCTGACCTTGCTTCAAAATGCACAGATCTCCACGATCCATTCCTTTTGTCTTTCCATCGTTCAAGCGTATTATTACGTCATCGGCTGCAGTGCCCAGCAAGTCAATCATATCGCTGATCCTGCCAGTACAGAACGATTCCATGCCTTAGCGATGGAAACTACTTTAACAAAACATCAAGGAGAAGCGCTCTCTGCACTTGCCAACGTATTTTCACCACGCGTAGAAGAGACGAGCGATCTTAAAAAAGCGATCATCCAACTTGCGCAGCTGGCAGCCAGCCGTCCCGATCCAAACGCCTGGTTACGATCCTGTCTGCACCCTTATCAGATTCAGTCATTGGATGAGCTGCCTGTTTTGATCAAAGACGCATTCTATGACTATTTATCTTTGAAACAGACGCAGATCCTGCAAGCTCTTGAGCGCCTGCAGACGTTATTGACGCAAGAATACAGCGATAAAGAAAGTGCCATCGAGCAGATTGTCTTAAAGAAGGAACGCTATCAACAAGCAACCGCCTATCTAAAAGCACGTGATTACAAAAGCTATCGTCAGGCATTTATCATTTGCAGTGCGCTTGGTTTTCCGCGCACCCCAAACAAAGATGATCCACGCTTCTCAAGCGAAAAAGAAGAGATTCAAAACAGTGAAGATGCTTTGGCTTCCATCTTGTATGATGAAGAAACACTTTTAAGCGATATGCAAAATGCACAGCCGCTGATCGCAACGTTGATTGCTTGCACACAGACTTATCAAGAAGAATATCAACGGCTCAAACAAGAAGCACAGGTGATCGATTTTGACGATATGGAGCATTTCGCCCTACAGATCCTGCAAGCGAATGAGCAGGCTGCCGCAAAAGAATACAAACAGCGTTTCTCCATCATCATGGTCGATGAGTTTCAGGATACCAATGATATCCAGGATACCATCATCTCTTTGATTGCCCGCGAGAATAACGTCTTCCGCGTCGGAGATATCAAACAATCGATCTATGGCTTTCGTCATGCGCGTCCTCAGATCATGCAATCCTATATCGATCATCCAAAAGAACAAGACACGATCATCTATCTATCCAATAATTATCGTTCCAGTGAAACGCTGGTCGAATTTAACAATGCTTTTTATGAACAGCTGATGAATCTCGAATACTTTTCCAGTGCATATTCAACTGACGATCACGTATCGATCGGAGGCCCTTGGCAACAAAAAGTAAAAGAGCCCGTTCAGTTTCAATGCCTGTTAATAGATGAGCTTAAAGCGAAAAGCGAAACATTCCAACAGATGTCCCGTCATCAGATCAAAGCCTCTTGGATCGCTTCTTCCATCAAGCATATGCATGAGACGCGCAACATCCCTTGGAAAGATTTTGTCGTACTCGTTCGCAGCAATCACTCCAAAGATGACTTGCGCACTGCTTTTGATCGTTTACAGCTTCCTTATTTCATAGAGATCAAACATGGATTCTATCAGTCCACGGCTGTAGAGCTCGTATTATCACTTCTGCGTTTTCTGCGCGATCCAAACGATGACCTCGCTTTTTGTGCCATCGCGTTATCGCCATTGTTCAATTTAGACGAAAATGCTTTGGCACAAGCTCAGATTCACAAAGAGCGTCAGGAGTCCTTCTATCATTACTTCCTAAAACAGCCGTTTCCAAACTTTTCTGATCTCACATCACTCGTCGCAGATCGCTCCTTGCCGATTCACCACCTGCTAAATGCAATCTATGATCAAAACGACTATTACAGCAATGCCACCTCTTTACAAGAGAAAACAAATCTAGATCTGCTGTATCAACAAGCAGTGCTGTTTGAACGCGAACACAGCAGTGATCTGCATGCTTTCATCGATTTTATCGATTCGATTCAAGATGCACAAAGTGCAGAAGCAAATCCGATCTCACCGGATGAGGACGTCATCCGCGTCATGAGCATCCATCAATCAAAAGGTCTGCAATTCCCGATCGTCTTCTTATGGTCCACGGATTCACAGGATGCGTTGGATTTTCGTTCTCCGTTCCTGTTTGATGCCGATATGGGAATCGCCGTAAAACAGATGGATGCAAATCGCATCCAGCGAATGACATCTGCTCGTATCGCCATCCAACATAAAAAAGACAAAGAACAGCTTGAAGAAGAAATGCGCATCCTCTATGTCGCCACTACACGTGCACAAAATGAAATGTATATCGTTGACTGTATCCAGTCGTTGGATCGTTATCGAAGCGGACTGAGCAGCGCTGCGGTCTTCTCCCGCTGTGGTTATACCGGATGGCTCCTGCACGCATTTGCCAATCATGCTTCTCCATTGTTTCAGCCTGTCCTCATCCATGAACCATTTGATCTAACGCCGCTTCCTTTCCAAAAGCAACAGCCTTACCAACGTAAATGCTATGCAAAACCTGTTGCGAGCATTGATACGATGACGGCTTCTATGCAAAAGCAAGCAAAGCAATTCCCTGCTTTCACGCCAACAGACACCCAGCAAGGGGCAAAACGAGGAACTTTGTTGCATGCGATCGTATCGCAGCTGAATCCCCCTTTTCAAGAAGAAGAGATCCTTGCCTGTTTTGAAAACGCCGGACAGAAAATGGAATCCTATGACCTGCTACAGCTGCTTGCTTTAGGAACAAATAAGGATTACCTCGCCTGGAATCAATTTCCAAATGTTTACCATGAACTTCCCTTCAGCGTCGTATTTGAAGAACATATGCTTTATGGATCCATTGACTTTTTAGCGATGAACGATGAGGAAATCATAATCGTAGACTACAAAAGCGATCATTTAGAAACGACAAGTGAATTTAAAGAGCGCTATGCAGCACAGTTAAAAACATATGCAGACGCTATGGGAACGCTCTATCCTGCCCATTCGATCGAGACTTGGATCTACTCCTTTCATCTGCAGACGATGATCTTCGTAGCATAAAAAAGGATCGTTGCCCCTTCATTGGCATTCGATCCTTTTCTTCTTTTACACATTTTTCAAATTAAACTGATGAAACGTATTCGCAATCGTATAGATCACGCTGTTCAACAAACCGTCTTTCGCACTTTCGATCATCAATTGGATCACATAATCTTGATTTCCTTCATCCAGGATCAAAATCAGAGCCACCAGCAATCGATTATTATATAAAAATGCATGATCTTCCTGTGGCTGTTGACTGATCATTTCCTCAACATAGCGATTTTGTTTCAAGCCTTCCATCACTTCTTTTGGAAGAGCTGCATGTCCATTGCGATATAAGATCTCATGATCCGATTGGTAAATGCCAAAAATTTGGCAAAAATCCATAATGCGTTCCTTTAGAGGAAGACGCCAATCTTCAAAAGCTTCCAAACGACCGCTGCCATTCAGATCTTTAAAACCATACCCGTCCGCTTCCATGATCTGTACGCCGGCATTGGGTTGGTAACCGATATTCTTTCCTCCCTCGTTGACGATCGTACAGTGATTCTTATTATGTTTGAGGGTCCATTTTGACTTCATTGTCATCCTCCTTTCGATGTCTCCACTATACCATTCCTCTTTCTATAAGTTGTCAGAAGAGTATGTGAAATTTTGTTATCCTTCTTCTTTTTGCATTTCTTTTACGATTGCACACAAATAGTTTACACACTGATCAACGCCCATGCGCGTCGTGTTGACGATCATGGAATAATTCGATACTGCACCCCATTTACGATCTGTATAAAATTCATAAAAGTTTGCCCGTTTGCGATCAAAGCGCTGCATCGTTTCTTCCACTTTCTCCGGCTTGATGTGATACAGCTCAATTCCTCTTTTCATACGTTCAGGCTTTTCAGCATAGATAAAGAGCGACAGTACGTTCTCTTCATCTTTCAACACATAATCCGCACAACGTCCGACAATGACCGCACTCTCTTTCTTTGCAATCTCACGAATCAGATTTGCCGCGCTTTCATAAACTTCATTATTTACAGTCAGCGCTGTCACTTTTGATAATGCTGAAAGACCACCCACTTCATAAAGTCCGTTCTCCGCTCGATTCTCATCTCTGAAAAAAGCTCCGGAGACGCCTAATTTCTTTGAGATGTTTTCTAAAAAGACTTTGTCATAACAACGAACACCTAAGGCTTCTGCTAATTTTTCGCCGATCATCTTTCCACCGCTGCCATATTGACGAGAAATCGTTATGATCACTTTTTTGGCCATGCCCATCACCTTCTATTATCTTTCTGTGTTTGTTTCGTCCTATTGTTATTCTTCTTCAATTATAACAGAGCTTGTGTGCCCTGTATAGGAAAAGACAGCATTTCATAAACGAAGAAACTGTGTTATATTGATGACAAAGAAAAACCTACAGGAGGAATGCTCATGTTAAGAGTTGCCACGATCGGAACCAGCTCCATCGTTGATTCATTTTTAAGTGCCGTAAAGGAGAATGAAGGCATTCAATGCGTTGCTATGTACACACGCAAGAAAGAACATGCCACACCTTTCGCCGAAAAATACCAGATTCCTATGATTTATACCAACCTGGATGAGATGCTCGATGATCCTATGATCGATGTTGTCTACATCGCGTCGCCAAACTCTCTGCATTATGTCTATGCCAAACAGATTCTGAACAAAGGAAAACACGTGATCTGCGAAAAACCGTTTACCTCAAATCTAAAACAGTGTGAAGAGCTATTCGCTTTGGCACAAGAAAAGGAGCGCTTCATCTTTGAGGCGATCAAAACGATCCATATGCCAAATTTCAAGAAAATCAAAAGTCTTCTGCCTGCATTAGGAACGATCAAATTAGTGCGATCCAACTTCTCTCGCTATTCATCACAATATGAAGCTTATGAAAATGGCATCATTCCCAACTGTCTCAATCCGGATTTATCCAGCGGAGCTTTGGCTGACGTCGGTATTTACAGCGTACATTTCATCGTCGCCTTATTTGGAATGCCACAAACACTGCAGTATTATCCAAATTTAGGGCCAAACGGTATCGATACCAGCGGAATCGGTATTTTGCAATATCCTGATTTTGTAGCCTCTGTCACATGTGCCAAAGACAGTGACAGTACACTATTAACGGAGATCCAAGGAACAAAAGGAACGATTAGTGTTCACTCCCAGCCTAGTAAAGTTGCTCAGTTCACTTATCAGGATACAAAGACGAAACAAGTCCAAGATCTTACCATCCAACAACATCCAGTATCTCTCTTTGAGGAACTGCAAGATTTCGTAAAGATCATAAATAATGAGGATCACTTGGAATATGAAGCATTGCAACAAGAAACATGCCTTGCGATGCAAGTATTTGAAGAATTGCGAATAAGCGCCGGCATTCGCTATCGAGATGATGACTAAAATCATCTCTCTTTGATGACTAAAATCATCTCTCTTTGATATTTCTTAATTAGATAAACTATGTTATATTGATGACAGAGAAACGCATAGGAGGGATGATCATGTTACATATCGCTACGATTGGAACGAATTCCATCGTTGATTCTTTTTTAAGTGCCGTAAAGGAAAATGAAGGCATTCAATGCGTTGCTATGTATACCCGAAAGAGAGAACATGCACAATCTTTAGCTGAAAAATATCAGATTCCCACGATCTACACCAATCTGGATGAGATGCTCGACGATCCGATGATCGACATCGTCTATATCGCATCTCCTAATTCTTTGCATTACGTTTACGCCAAACAGGCCTTAAACAAAAGAAAGCATGTGATCTGTGAAAAACCTTTTACCTCAAATATGAAACAGTGCGAAGAACTGTTTGCTTTGGCTCAAGAAAAGGAGCGCTTCATCTTTGAAGCAATCATCACCATTCATGAGCCAAACTTTGCAAAGATCAAAGAACTATTGCCAAATCTCGGTGATATCAAATTGGTACATTCGAATTATTCACAGTATTCCAGCCGTTATGAAGCTTATCTTAAGGGAGAAAATCCAAATGTATTCAATCCCGCATTCTCCGGAGGTGCGATCGCAGACATCGGCATTTACTGTCTGCACTTTATTATCGGTTTATTTGGGGTTCCACAAAAAGCGCAATACTTTCCAAATTTGGGACCAAACGGTATTGATACCAGCGGAATCGGCATTTTAGAATATCCGGATTTCAAGGCTTCTTTCACCTGTGCCAAAGACAGCAAAAGCGAACTGCTTACTCAAATCCAAGGTACCGAAGGAACAATCAGCGTTCATTCTCAGCCAAGTTTAGTTTCACAGTTCACCGTTTATGATCTAAAGAATAAAACAAGTGAAGAAATCTCTAAAAAATCACTCGCATTTTCTCTTTATTCTGAAGTGAAAGACTTTGTACGCATTTTCAATGAAATGGATTGGGAAGCTTTCAAAGCTTGTAAAAAAGAAACTTGTGATGTTATGCAAGTGTTTGAATCAATGCGCAAAGGTGCCGGTATTCGTTACGGTGATGATGAGCAATAAACAAAAAGGAAGATGCATCGGATCTTCCTTTTTGTTTGCCTTCAGATTATTTATCACACAATGGTATCCTTGCTATCTGGACATTTTCCTTTTTTATTGTCACATGTATGACAGGAACAATTTCCCTTAAAATGCCGAATTGCCCCTCTTAACGCAAGCAATAACAAACTGATGACAACAAGCAAAATAATTCCATCTACCCATTGCATATAAATCCTCTCCTTTTACCACGATTTCTTCTTTCTTCTTTTTTTCAATTCTGTTATCAGCATATAACAGCTAACACCCATTAGATAGAGAAGGAGGATCATCAAGAAGAAAATGAACATAGATCCAACTGAATTTCCCATTTTCATCAGCTCCTTTTAATCATTGTTTGACTGCAGCTTTTACAAGAGCAACCAGCACATCCTTTGCATGCCATGATCTTCCCCATCCTAGCGGCAAGTTTTCGTTCGTGAACAGCTCGTTTGATCAAATACCATCCATAAAGCAAGATGCATGTTCCTATGAATATATCCGCCATCACTATCCCTCCTATCTCTTATTCCTGAACCAAATGACCTGCATATCCTCTTTGATTCTTATAAGGATCTGGACGGAAAAGCAAAAACAGGAAGAAGAATAACAAGACAATGGCAATGATGCTCCAGATCGTCCATGCACCACCCATCAATAAAGAACCGATCTGATAAACGATCAAACATACAGCATATGCAAATAAATTCTGAAATAATATAGCAAACCAGAACCATTTTCGTGACTGCATCTGCTGTGCCATCGTTGCAATTGCCGCTAAGCAAGGGGAATCCAGCATATTGAACAGCAAGAAGGAAAATGCAGCTAATGAAGTTGGAAACCAAGCAGCAATCGCAGGAGCGACAATTGTTGGTTCTTCAGCTAGCTCTTGAGAGACATTCGCCAATACTCCCATCGTTGAAACGATGGCTTCTTTAGCAGTAAAACCTGAAAGAGATGCGGCAACTGATTGCCATTGGCCAAAGCCTAATGGCGCAAAAAGCGGGGCAATGCTTCCGCCGATGACTGCCAGCAAGCTATCTGCACTGTCTTCTACCATTCCAAAAGAGCCATCCACAAAACCAAAGCCAGCTAAAAACCACATGACAACACAAGCCAAGAATAAGATCGTTCCCGCTTTGATGATAAATCCTTTTAAACGTTCCCACACATGCAACAAGACTGTTTTTACGGAAGGAATATGATACTGCGGCAATTCCATGACAAATGGTGCAGGTTTTCCAGAAAACGGCTTCGTCTTCTTCAGCATAATAGCAGAAAACAAGACAGCTAAAATTCCTGTGAAATACATCAAAGGCGCAATCCATCCGCCTGCTTCATAATTTCCTGTCGTCACAAAACTGGTCATCACACCACCCATCAACGCAATCACCGGCAACTTCGCTCCACAAGGTACAAAGGTTGCGGTCATGATCGTCAAGCGACGATCATTTTCCTGTTCGATCGTCTTAGATGCCATAATTCCCGGAATACCGCATCCAGAAGAAATCAGTAAAGGAATAAAGCTCTTCCCGGAAAGGCCGAAATGACGGAATACACGATCCATAACAAACGCAATACGAACCATGTAACCACAATCTTCTAAAATTGACAGGAATAAGAATAAGATCGCCATCTGTGGTACAAAACCCAACACTGCACCCACTCCACCGATGATTCCATTCACCACCAATGATTGCATCAGATCACTTGTTCCTATAGAAGAGAGCCATCCACTAACAATGTTTTGAATCATGACGACAAACTCATCATTGGTCCAATCAGTTAAAAACGTACCAATCGTCGTAACCGATATATAATAAACAACAAACATCACAGCAATAAAGATCGGAATACCTAAAAAACGGTTTGTTACGATACGGTCGATTCGATCAGAAATCGTCATCTCTCCGGCAGTTTTCTTAACTGTCAATTTAACGATCTTTTGAATCCATTGATAACGTTCATCCGTAATGATGCTTTCCATATCATTATCCAAATTTTTTTCTAATGTCGTTCTCTCTTTTTCGACGATTTCTCTCTCTTTTTCTGATAAAATCTGCTGTTGAACTACTTTTTCATCATTTTCTAGCAATTTGATCGCATACCAGCGTCGGCTTTCCTCAGCAATCGTGATCGGTAAAATCCTTTTTATATTTCCGATTGCCTGTTCTACTCGTTTCGAGAAAATTCCATCCAATGTTTCCACTTGTCTGTTTTTCGCCATTTGAATCGCTTGGCGCATCAAATCCTTTAAACCTTCTCCTTTTAAAGCAGAGGTGTTAACAATCGGCACATGTAATAACATCGATAAGCGTTCTGTGTCAATGCAGATATTTCGCTTTTCAAGCAAATCACTCATATTTAATGCGATGATCACCGGTATGCCCGTTTCCATCAGTTGTGTCGTCAGATATAGATTGCGTTCAATATTAGTCGCATCTACTAGATTGACAATGACATCCGGATGCTCTTTCAATAGATAATCACGACTGACCACTTCCTCTAATGTGTAAGGAGACAGTGAATAAATACCTGGCAGATCCGTTAGAATGACTTCTTTATCCTTCTTCAATTTCCCCTCTTTTTTCTCAACAGTAACTCCCGGCCAGTTTCCAACGTATTGATTTGCTCCTGTCAATTCATTGAACATCGTCGTCTTCCCACAGTTTGGATTACCGGCTAACGCAATTCGAATCGTCATCTCCATCACTCCTTTTTATCCTTTCACTAGCACGCATTTCGCATCTTCTTTGCGCACAGATAATTCATATCCTCTTACTGTTATTTCGACGGGATCTCCCAAAGGAGCCACTTTCCGAATATACAACTGTGTTCCTTTCGTAAGTCCCATATCCATGATGCGACGCTTATAAGCGCCTTCTCCCTCAATCTTTGTAATGACTACCGTACTTCCAACCTTTGCTTCACCTAAGGTCATTTTCATCTCTCCTCTCCATTCTCAGCAACTGCAGATCATGATATAACGCGCCATATCTTTATTAATAGCTATACGTGAATCTTTGATATTCACAATGACGTTACCGCCAATCGCAGATAATACCGTAATTTTCGTTCCCGCCAAAAACCCTAAGTTTTCCAAAAAGCGTCTTATTTCTTCACTTCCACCCACTTTTTGAATCATGTTGCTTTCACCAATTCCCGCAAGTGTTAATGGCATCATCGTTCATCCCTTTCTTTCAAATGTAAAACAATCAACAGGCACCATCATTTCTTATCACAAAGTTAGCATACAGCAACTATATACACAGGTCAATCCTTTTATGTTAGCCGTCGCTAACACGAAGTCTGTGATTGCATAAAAGAAGCAAAATCCTATATAATCAAAGGTTTTTCACCCATAGAAACTTGTCAAAGGTTTTTCACCCATAGAAACTTTGACTTATGAAGTATTTTTGTTATAATATATCTGTTACTTTTTTGTGATAATTTCTAAATCCTAAGACATAATAATTTTTATAAACGTCTTAAGATCATTTGTATTGATGTACACATCATAAACATCTCTACAGAGAACACACAATACAATTCTTTTTCTGTCCTTAGTTAAGTGGATGTATCAAGCCTCTCCTTAGTATTCTTCAAATGTGGGCTAGATGTGTTAAAATGTATTAATCAAAACGGTTCCATTCCGCCTCTAGAAGCTGGATTTTTGCCACCCGTCTCCCTAGTTAAATGGATATAACGAGCCCCTCCTAAGTGTTAGTCAAAAGTGGGCTTGATATGTTAAAATGTGTTAGTCAAAACGGTTCGATTCCGCCTCTAGACGCTTGTTTTTTGCTAACCTGTCTCCCTAGTTAAATGGATATAACGAGCCCCTCCTAAGGGCTAATTGAGGGTTCGATTCCCCCGGGGGACGCCAAAGTCAACTGCCGAGAAATGCCGATGAATAAAGGCTTATTCTCGGTTTTTTTTATTTTGTTATCAAATTTGTAAAAAATGACGATTTTCGAGAATTTTGGGTGGCAACGGGTGGCAAAGGTCATTTTTGCTTACATGATAACTAATACCTAAGGAAGTGTTAGTTAGGGTGTAACTGGGTGGCAAAAATTTTGATGTTTTGCCACCCAAAAAAGCCTTTTTGCTAACCGAATTTTAAATTTTAATTCGATTTTGCCACCCAACTATTTGAAAAATACTTAATTGTTAATTATGATATGATTCATATTTTTCAGCGCTAGTGCTCTTTTAGCTTCTTCTTCAGTTTTATATAATCTTTTATTAGATAATCTTATACCACCACCATTTTCAAATCTGACAGTGGTAAACTGTTTTGTTTCTTTGATTATTTCTACTTTAGTAATGAATCGATTTGGCTCAATGCTCATGTGCCGTAAAGTAACACAAATAAGAGAACAGACAGCCTCCCTACAGTTCCGAAAATAGTTTGTGGCTGACTGGTAGAAATATCATTCCGAGGGTGCTAAAATGGAACATAGAAATGAGCGACAAAATTGGAATTTTCTGTTTTGTTAAAGGCGAATATTTTGTCCGTCTTTTTCTATTGACAAAGAAAAGGTAATGTATTACCCTAAATAAAGTAATATATTACCTATTGGAGGGCGTAATGAATTTAAAGGAAGTAATCAGAAGCGATAAAGTGAATTTTACAGGCATTGAATCATCCTATTTTCTGTTGGGATTGCTAAGTGCCTTTGAGAACAGATTTCAGACAATGGCGGATAGTACTATGAAAAAAATTAGCTGGAAACAGTTTTTTGCAATCATATGTATCAACTTATGCAAAACTCCTCCTACAGTTAAGGAGTTAGCGGAAATCATGGGTAGCTCTCATCAGAATGTAAAGCAGATCCTCTTGAAACTGGAGAAGAAGGGCTTTGTAAGTATTTCTGTGGATGAGCAGGATAAGAGAAAACAACGCATTGAACTTACTGATTATTGCCAAGAGTTTTGTGAGAAAAACGATGAAATGAGTAGGGCTCTTTTGAAGAGAATGTTTGCGGGAGTGTCTGAGGAACAGTTACAGACTACTATACAGACCATTATACAAATTGAAGATAATTTAAAGGAGATTCGAAATTATGAGTAGAGGTATTATTCTATATCAATCTAAATATGGAGCAACGAAAAAGTATGTAGATTGGTTAGTGGAGGAACTTGGCTATGATTATGCAGAAACTAAGAATTCTAAAGTTGCTAATTTGCTGAATTATGATGTTATCATTCTAGGTGGAGGTGTTTATGCTTCTGGTATTGCAGGGCTGCAATTCTTAAAGAAAAATATAGGGCAGTTGACAGACAAGAAGATTGTAGTATTTGCAGTTGGTGCTTCTCCACATGATGAGAAAGCAATACAACAGGTAAGGGAGTTGCATTTTAAAGATACACTTAGTAATATTCCATTGTTCTATTGTCGTGGAGCATGGGATGAAGAGAAAATGAAGTTTACGGATAGAACGCTTTGCAAGATGTTACAGAAAGCAGTTGCAAAGCAAAATCCAAACGAATATGAACCTTGGCAAAAAGCATTGATGTGTGCAGTGGGGCAAAAGTGTGATTGGACAGATAAGTCGTATTTTGGACCATTGTTGAAGTACATTGAAGAATTATAGTTTTGGAGGTCTATATGAAAAAGTATGTGTTTGCTTTTTTGATTTGGGTTATGATTATACCGATTGCAATATTAAATGGGGGATTTCGAGAATACGTACTCGTTAATCTTGGCGTGTTAGCACGCCCGTTAAGTGGAATTATTTTAAGTGTATGCATTTTTATTGTTGCCTATCTGCTAGTACCTAAAATAAAGAACTGTGTGAAAAGAGATTATATTATATTCGGCATAATGTGGTTTATACTGACAAATTTATTTGATTTATCATCATACATCAAAGCTGGAGATGGATTTGCAGGTTTATTACAATCATATAATATTTTTACAGGAAATCTATGGTTGTTGGTAGTATTATCAACATTATTTTCACCTATTATTGTGATGAAAATAAAAGAAAATAAATAAGGTGAAAATTTCAGTTTATCAACGTGTTAAATAAAGCAAAGTTTACAGTAGTATATTATAGAAAAAGATAAATCGAAATTTATCGGCGAGAAAGAAGCGGAGGTGAGTGCATGGCAAAGTTAAAATCTATCGCTTTTGCTGTCGGAATTATCTATCGCTTCTTTATCGCACATCAATAAATGATATAGGCATATCTTTTCGATATGCATCAATCCTTTAAAAGTTCTAATGCTTCTTGATATTTCTTGATCCTCTCAAGATCTTTATCGGTTATGCAATCAAGTCTAGTTAAGTCGCTATTGTGTTTCAGATCAGCTATCTTGACCGCTTTGGCGATATCGTTTGTTTTGATCTTCGCAACATAATCCATATAAGGAACGCCTTTATGATGAGTTAAAAGTTTTAGGGCATCGATCACATCTTTTGGGAATTCTTTAGATAGATCATCAAAAGTTATATCAGTATCCTCAACTATATCATGAAGTAAAGCTGCAATAGTTGTATATTCATCATTCATGCATTCTGCTAGATGTAAAGGATGCGTGATATAAGGTAGCCCCGCCTTGTCATACTGGTCTTTATGGGCTTCATAAGCTACCTTGATAGCTTTCTTAGTTAATGGTGTGTATTTCATGAGACAATTATATCATTCAGATGGCATAATAAAAATCAGTGCCGTTTAAGACACTGACTTGTTATAGATTTTTAGTAAGAGCTTTTAATAGTTCTACCATCTTAGGATCTTCTAGTAGTTTATTGATCTTTTTAATATCCAATTTATCATCTTTTTCTTTCTTATCTTTGACCTTTATTTCAAACTCTGGAACTGGTATATCTTTATCTTTGATCTCTTTGGCCTTGGAATGATAGAATAACTCATCAAATTTTTCGGCATTATGTTTTCGATCTTCATCAATGATATGTGAATAAACATCAGCGATCATATCAATGCTGGCATGACCTGAATCACCTTGTACTGATTTCATATCACCATTGTTCCATTTAAGCTTATAAGTAACGCTGGCGTGTCTGAAACTATGAAAGACAACATCTGGAAGATCATGCTTCTTGATTAGTTTTTTTAATGCTCGATTGATCACTTGTCCTTCAATAGGCGAACCATTATTATGGGCGAATACAAGATCAAAGTCTTGATATTCATTGCCAAATAATTCTTTCATTTTATTGATCTGCTGTTTTCTGTTTTTAAGCATTATAGCTACAGTATTGGGTAGAGAGACCTTTCGATTGCTTGTTTGAGTTTTAGGCTTCTTTAAGACCAAAGATGTACTCTGGGTCGAATATTGAGATGGAAAGAATAAGATAATATCTTTATTGCCTAACTCTTCGTAGGATTTATTTGAGATCCTTTGTAATTCCTTGTTGATATAGATATAAGCTTCGTTTTCTTTGATAGCTTTATCTGATATATTTACACAATCCCAAGTCAATCCAAGCATCTCTCCTATGCGCAAGCAGCAGGCAAACGAAAGATTGATCGCAAGTGATAAGATCTCATCATCACAAAGCTTTAAAGCCTTTGCCATGGTCTTGGCATCCCATATTTGCCGCTTGTTATATTCAACTTTAGGCAAAGTCACATTCATGACGGGGTTTTTAGCTATCATTTCCCATTTAACCGCTTGAGAAAAGGCGCTATTGAGTAGTTTATAGATCGATTTGATCGTTGCTGGCGTAACATTTCCTTTTAGATTCTTGCGATACTTATTTTTGGGCTGTTTAACTTTTTGAAGGCTTTGGAAATAATGATCCATTATTCTTGAATTGATATCGTCTAGCTTTATATCACCAATTAAAGGATCGATATAATTCTTGATAAGGCTCAAATTACCTTCATAGGTCGAAAAAGCCCATTTAGTTTTGCCATAGGTATTGCAAAATTCATTAAGAAGATCTTTGATGGTCGTGGCACTGGGAATGATGAAGGTATCATTTTGCATCGAGTATTCAACTTCCTTTAAACGTTTCTTGGCTTCTTGATTTGTGGCAAATGTTTCCCATTTTTGTCTTTGCTTGCCGTTTTCATCAAAATACTTGTAAACGACAGAATAGTGTTTGTTTCTTTTGATTATCGTCGCCATTATCTATCTCTCCCATCTAGCCACTTATCAAAATCTTCTTTATCAATGCGATAACCCGAATCTATTCTTGTAGCCTTAAATTCTCCGTTATTTATGTGTCGATAAATGCTTTGCCTTGTTACCTTAAGAATTTTCATAACTTCTTTGCACGAATAGCTGGTTTTGGCATCAAGATCTTTTTTATCAGTCATAGTAGCACGCAACTTCCTCTACCTCCTTTACTTTCTTGAAGTAATTCTGACTTTGATACCATCTCTCAAAGGCATCTTTATCGATCCTTCGCTTTCCTTCGACCAAGATACAAGGAAGCCTTTTTGAATTGATAAGACGATTGATTGATGATTTAGGGCAACCCAATACTTCTGCATAGGCTAGAACAGGCAAGGTATTGCGATATTTAGCACCTGGTCTTTCACCGTTTACTTTCTTATAGTGAAACTGGCTTGCATACCACTTTTCAAAGCTTTCCACATCAATACGGATCTTGCCGAAGATGACATAAGATTTAAAGTACATCTTATTAAGAAGACCATAAGTACTTGTTTTCCCAAGCCCTAGAATGTGGCCAAGATCTTGTACCGACATCGTTTTGTTGTCACGATAATTAACGATCGAATGGATGATCTTCTTGTTGTGCTCGACACTGACTTTCTTGATGCGATAATCATTTCCAGCATGATAGACTTTGAAAAGTCTGGAGGACAGGAGCATCTTTGCATCTTCATCATCTAAGTGAAATATTTTCTTGATCCTTTTAAAGCTGTAGATCTCCCATTCTTCTCTTTTTTCGACTGCTTTATCAAGGATATTGATGTAAGTAGCGTCCGTTTCTTCATTGAGTACGGCAATCCTTAATTCTAATTCGTCTTTATTCATGTGCGAGCCTCCTTTTCTTAGCTTGCTTATATCGTAATGATTAGATTGAAATTTGTTAAAGATGCGATCTTTGAAATCGCATCCTTGACAAAGTTATTCCTTTGAGCTTTCTAGCCATTCATCAAAGCTCTTTTTAGAGATACGATAATGACCGCCTATTTTGACATAATGGAAGTTTCCGGAATGGATGAGATTATAAGCTGAATTCTTACCGATATTTAAAATATCCATGATCTCTCGAATAGTATAGACACGTTTTTCTTCGGCTCGTTTATCATTAAATGTCATCTTTTCTTCCATGGTCATCACTCCTTTCGTTTCGTTTTTGAATGATGTAGTCATATCCATAATTCACGCCGCACTTCTCGCAAAGGTCTTTATCTCTTCCAAATGGATCAGCTCTTTTGATGATGAACCTTTTAGATCGAAACATCTTATCTTGACAATCTTTACAAAGGCACATGATCTGAGCCTTACGGATGGGTCTTGGTTTTAATGACATTCCCACTTCATATTTGAGTCCTCGTTTGATCTGAGCGATGATTTCGTCATCTTTGATACATCCGATGTAATCTAATAGTTCTTCTTTTATATCAACTGTTTTAAGCTGTTCTAACATCACCATTGAAGGTTCCTTTAAGCCACAATCCTTTTCAAGTAAGATATGCGTATTCATTTCCTTTTTCTTTCTGACACTTGTGATCATTGCAACTAATGTCGTTGGACTATGTTTATTTAGCCGATTATTCTGGACGATGAGTACCGGTCTTTTCCCAGCTTGTACGCTGCCTTTTGTTTTTCCTATCTCACAATAATAGATCTGCCCCCATAAAACTTCTTTATATTTTCCTGACATATTATGTTCCTCTTTTCTTAAATGAGAAGGGACTAATGGCCTAGGATCATTAACCCCCTCACTTGTATGGACAGAGAAAGTCAAAAACGTAAGGTTATTTAAGCATTTTCTTTAACTTTTTGATCGCCGTGTCGATCGTAAGCATAACGGCTTGGCGACTAATACCTTCTTCCTTAGCGATTTCATCAAGTGTTTTCTCCTCTAAGAAATATTTAGTGAGCCTTGATCTTTGTTTAGAAGATAATCTTTCCATATACTCAAAGAGCTTGCTGATCTGCTCTTTAATCATCATTTCATCAATCAGATGATGTTCATAGGATTGATCGGGGTGATGTTCATAGAAATCGGGATCATCGACATCATAGTTTGACAAGTTCCTTTTCATCCATCTTTCATGCCTTTCCTCACTATTGTGAGATTCAACGATGATCCTTAAATGTTCCATAGATAAAATGATGTAAGGTTTCAATTCAGAGAGTTCATAAGCATATTCTCTAATAAATACATCTTTAGGGAGATCAGTAAAAATGATCCACACAAATCCTCCGATAACCTTGTCATACTCTTCATTTGCTGATAAAGCGATAAAATCAATTTCTTTTTTCATTTTTCTTCTTTTCATGTCTGCTCCTTTCCGTCTGAAAGGCTGACGGTAAGAGCAAAAGAAAAGAGCCGGTTTCTTACTCACCGACTCGCGCCAAAAAGAGTGCATGAGGTAGCGGCGAGCAATGAAGATCGATAACTTGCTTGTTATCGTGTCTTTTGATTGCTCTCACCGCCTTATGGCCACTCAGGCTATTGAGAATAAAATGTAAAATGAATGATTACTTACGACCTTTCGGGTCTCAAGATAATGCTGATCCAGCAACGGATTTAGATTTGCTGCTGTAGCGACTATCTCTTAGAATCGTGCTAGCCTTGTTTGCTACACGATGAGATGTCTGTTTCGTATTTCTAGCCATATTTTCACCTCGCTTTCTTTAATCACATTCTATAAGCAAGGCTAATAAAGGAGTAGGGTATGAGAGTTCCGGTTTCTAGGCAAAAATAAACAAAAACGGTATAAAAAAAGAGGATATTCAATTCGTAATGAATCAAATATCCTCTAAAAATAACTGTTTTTTTAACCGGAAGTCTGAGTTCCGATTTTCTATTAAAAAAGTGTATTTTTTATGATGTTAGGTTCGAGGCGAGAGTTTAGCCTGATCACAAACCTACGGTATATCTGAAGATATCAATGTTTACAGACCCGAACTCCCGCTAAAATCAGGCACCTGGGCAAAGATATCTCTATATCAATAATAACAAAAAACTGTTTTGATATGATATTTTTTAGCCCATAATTATTTAATTAGGATTTGTCAGTATGCCTTTGCTCAGAGAAAATAACACATTCTGGATGTTTTAATCTTGAAATTAACTTCTTTGCTTTGCTTTCATGATAATAATCATAAGGCTCTCCTTAATAATCATTTGCCTGGAAGCTATCTGTAATAATCTTCAATACCAATACCAATCGTAGCCCAGTAGTCCGCTTTTCGTCTTTCCTCTTCAATTTCTCCTTCATCCATTGGCTCTCCATCCTCATCTGCTTCCTTTATCATTTCTTCAACATCTCTGGGAATGGAAGAGCGGTATACTCCAACACTGATATTTAAGAATCCATACGAATATCCATTTTCACTATCGTCAATATCTCCACAGTTCTCTTCCCTGAGTATATTGTACAAGATATCTGCCTTGATCTGAAAAGCAGGTACATCGTAGATGACCGGCTGCAGTTCCCCGTCAATCGCCCCCAAAAACTCAATAAATTCTACTTTTCCGTCATCGTCAAAATCAAATCGTAATTCATTGTTAAAATAATACAGAGACTCATCCCATATATTATAAGGTTCTCCCAATAATTTCTTCACATCTTCTCTTGAAGAATACAACGCAATCTTTATATCATCAATTTCTATTCCCACTAATGGGATGATCTTTATTTTTTTCATAATTGTCCTCTGTCTATTTTCGCTTCAAGCCATTTTCAGTGTTATGATACCCATAACACCAGAGCAGACCGAATAAGGTCTGCTCTGACCTGCCTTTCATAATAAATTCCAATTTGTTGACTATGGTTTGGGCTTGCTTGTTACTTCATCCCCACTTAGGATTACCCATCAACATATCTATTACATGATATCTGTCCCATACAGCAGCAATTTCTAAATTCTTACATTCATCATATGAACATGAACGAATTTCGCCTTTATAGTATATGCTCCCTTTTCCTGTTATTTTATCAATAACACATTTAGGGGGAGCCCATGCCTCGTCCGCATTTTTAAAGCCTTTATGTCCTACTACTTTCCACTTCCCATCGCACAATAAATCCTCATATACACATATAAAACGATAATAACTTACCGTATCCGGTAATTCAGAAATATCATTATAAATACCGCAGTAAATTGCCAAAGTATATTCTTTAAACAGTCGTCCATATGCGTTTTTTCCATTAGGAAGAGGTATTTCATAAATATCGCCAAGTTTTAACTTCTTCATTCCGCATATTCCTCATACTTCTTTTTCTAATTCAGTGGTATACAAATCAATAAATTCCAATTTGTCGTTGGCTTCATTATACTATGACCGGCTACCTTTCGGAATAGATGAATTGTAAACTTGCTGAGGAAAATCACTAATGACAGCCGGTGTTCGTTCTTTGATTATCGGTCAAAGTGAAATTTGAACAGGGCGGTAATTAGCTTCTGCTTCACATATTCCTCAACCTCGGCGTTGACCTGCCCGTGTACTTTGGAACAGTAGCGGATATATCCGGCGTAGTGGGAAAGAACGGCGTCGATTGCGTCCGGGTCGCCCTCATGGGCTTTGACGATTGTTTCATAGGGGAGA
>CBCTZR010000014.1:0-35690 GCA_965151435.1 uncultured Merdibacter sp.
AAAACAGAAAAAAAGGAGCCAACCTAAATCTTCTTAGGTTGACACCATTGGCCTTGTACAAAGGCTTTTTTTGTTTAATGAGAAAAGATAAATGCCTATAAAGAAGACTTACTGTTCTATGAGGAATAGGTGTGATATTGTAATGGTTAATGTAGACAAATGGGTGAATCAAGGTTTAGGAAGCTGTATCATATTTTCGCCATAAGAGATTTAAAAAATAAAAAAACCTTTAAATAAAGGCTTTTATTGTTATATGGCGGAGACTATGAGATTCGAACTCATGGTGGGTATTAGCCACACGACGCTTCCAACATCGCACCTTAAACCACTCGGACAAGTCTCCATGCCTAATCATTTTACTGAGTTTCCTTCTGTTTGTCAATACGAAAAAGAAAAGTATAAAAGTTAAGCGAGACGTCAAAAATGTATGTTTTTTGTTTGAGTGTAACATGTGAAATAGATATAATAAAATGGAAAAGAAATGGGGTAAATCATAATGGATCGTATGGATGTGCATTATCAGCAATTCGTGCAAGTGCTGAAAGAGGAATTGGTGCCGGCAATGGGATGTACGGAACCAATCGCTATTGCTTATTGTGCAGCTCATGCAAGAGAGGCGCTTAATGACAGCGTTGATCGTGTTGAGGTATATGCAAGCGGGAATATTATTAAGAATGTCAAAAGTGTCACAGTTCCAAATACGAATGGGTGTAAAGGAATTGAGGCAGCAGCTGCGATTGGTATCGTAGCTGGAAATCCAAAAAGATCATTGCAGGTAATCGCTGATGTCGATGAGTGGCAACAACAGCAATTTCAAGCTTTCCTGCGAGAGATTCCGATTTCGGTTCATCGTTTGGATACGACAGAGGTATTAGATCTGATTGTCTGTGTGCATCATGAGGAACATAGTGCTTCTATTCGCATTACCAAAGCGCATGATCGTGTCACAGAAATCATCGTGGATGGTATCCCTCAAAAAATTGAGCACAAGGATGATCCTGCAGAAAATAGCAAAACGGATCATAGTCTTTTAACAGTGAAGGATATTGTGGAATTTGCGGACAGCGTAATATTGGAAGATGTCGAAGATGTATTGCAACGACAGATCGCTTGTAACATGGCCATTGCCAATGAAGGCATTCGTAATGATTATGGTGCGAATATCGGCAGTGTTTTGTTAGCGATGAACGATCAAAGTGTATATAATCAATGCAAAGCATATGCTGCGGCAGGTAGTGATGCGCGTATGAGCGGTTGCGAACTCCCGGTGATCATCAATTCCGGCAGTGGCAATCAGGGAATGACCGCATCGATTCCTTTAGTTGTTTGGGGCAGAGCACATGAGGTAAATAAAGAGAAACTGTATCGATCATTGATCGTTTCTAATTTAATTACGATTCATCTAAAAGATGGTATAGGAAAGCTGAGTGCTTATTGCGGTGTGGTCAGTGCTGGATGTGGAGCAGCCTGTGGCATCTGTTATCAGGATGGAGGAGATCTTCGCTCAATCTCTCATACGCTAGTAAATGCCATTGCCATGATCTCGGGAACTGTCTGCGATGGGGCAAAACCGAGTTGTGCTGCCAAGATAGCCAGTGCGGTAGAGGCAGGTCTGTTAGGATATGAAATGTTTCGACATGGTCAACAATTTCGTGATGGAGAAGGAATCGTTGCAAAGGGTGTTGAAAATACGATCCGTAACATCGCTCTATTAGCGAAAAAAGGAATGCAAGAGACAGATCGTGAGATCATTGATATCATGACGACTTGTTAAATAGACACTTCCTAAGGAAATGTCTGCTTTTTGAAACTCACTGAATGATTTAATGGAAAACATGGTATAATACTATCTAACGAAAATGCAATCATTTTATGAAAGAGAGGGAAAACAATGAAATATGCCGTTGTTTTTGATTCGAATACAGGAAACACTGCTCAGATCGCGCAAGTGATCCGTAATACATTGAAGCAAGATCGCTGTGTGGCATTTGGCAGTCATCTTCCTCAAGAAGAGGTTGACGTTTTATTCTTAGGAAGTTGGTGTGATAAGGGTGGTTTCAGCGATCGGATGAAACCCTTGATCGCACAGGTACATCATCAAAGGACTGCTTTGTTTGCAACCTGTGGTTTTGGAATGGATGCAGCGTATTTTCGTAAGATTGCGGATCATTTGAAAGAACAGCTGCCGCAGGATAATGAAGTGATCGCAAGCTTTGTCTGCCAGGGCAAAATGCCGCAAGCGGTTTTAAAACGTTATGAAGCCATGTTGGACAAACCGGAGACACATGCGATGGCAGAGCAGATGATTCAGAATTTTGAACAAGCAAAGACGCATCCTGATTCAATGGATGAGAAGCAGGCAGAAGCGTTTGCGCTGCGCGTTCAATCGGTGTGCAGTTAATGATTCGTTAAGATTGCGTGGAGGAGAGAATATATGAAGAAGAATGTAGCGTTGTTGTGTGATTCTAGTGCAGATATCAGCGAGGAAGAAGCAAAAGAATTAGGAATTTACGTGTTGCGAATGCCCGTGATCGTCGATGGAAACGAATATTTGGAAGGAATTAATATTTTTGATGAAGATATTTTGGCAGCTTTGCGTGCACAGAAGAAAATTACGACGACTCAGCCAAGCTTAGGAGAGATTGCGCGTAAATGGGACGAATTGTTGGAAGACCATGATCAGGTATTCTACTTACCGCTTTCAAAAGCGTTGAGCGGAACTTGTGCCAGTGCAGCGAATCTAGCAAAGAGCAATTATGAAGGAAGAGTTATCGTTGTTGATTCCACGTTTGTCTGTTATCCGGTCATCTATATGTTGAATGCAGCGAAAGAAATGTTGGAGAAAGGATATTCATGTGAAGAGATCAAGCAAAAGATTGAGCAAGAAGGTGAACTGTTTGCTATTTTGATTCCAAAAAACTTGACTGCCTTAAAAAATGGAGGTCGTATCTCACCGGCTGCAGCAGCGCTTGCAGGTATGTTGAAGATCCATCCGCTATTGAAGGTCGAACAAGGAAGTATCGATGTGCAAGATAAAGTACGAACCGCACAGCGTGCTTATAAAGCGGGCATTGAATGTGTAACTAAAGGGATCGATCCGAAAGAGTATGATTGGATGATCATTCATGCGGATAATGAAGCGCTATGCGATGAGCTTCGCCAACAATTGGAAGAAGCAACGGGTCGTCCGGTTGATAAGCGTGTGTTTAAATCCGTCATTATGTCACATGCAGGAGAAGGCACGATCGGCTTTGGACGTATTCGACGCTTACAATATTAATTGAAAAATAGCTGTTGTATAAAAGGGATTCTCTGAATGCGAAATGGATGCAGAGAATGGTCGAAACAACAGCTTTTTTAGTATTTTTTTGTTCTTTTTCGTATGGGTGATTTGAACATGTTCATCCCTTGTTTCACATATAGTGAGATAAGGAGGCGATCATGTGGGAAATCGAAGGATCATCATCATATTTGCATGGATTTTTACGTGTGTGTTTGCTCTTTTTTACTATTTCTTGTTTCAGATGCTTGCAAATAATGAAGTGTCAAGTCGTGTCTTGTATTTGAATCAAGTCGGCATCTATGCTAAACAAGCAAATGCAGATCAGATGTGTGAACGCTTGAAGGAGCAAGATCTGACACCGTATGCAGTGGAGAAAGACGATAAGATTTATGTCGTGACAAGCATTTATGAAACAGAGGATGAAACCGAAGAGGAAGGTGAGGTGTTAGAGGAGATGGGTCTGAACTATCTGACGAAAAAAATTACGGTCGAAGGAACAGATATGATCGAAGCGGTGGATGAAAAAGACTTTGTTAAAGTGCTCCAAGCGATTGACGATGAAGCTACAGGAGATTGATCCACAAGAGCGACCTCGTGAAAAAGCGCTTCGTCATGGTATTGAAAGCTTGAGCAACCGTGAATTGTTAGCAGTTTTGTTACAAAGCGGAACGAGACAGAAAAGCGCTTTGGATCTGGCAGATGATGTGCTGCGACAATGCAAAACCTTGGATAAGCTGATGCAGATGGATCCAAGGGATCTTATGCATTTGCATGGTATCAAAGAAGTACGGGCAATTCAGCTCTTTGCCGGTATTGAATTGGCTAAGCGAATTCAATCACAGCAAGTAGAGCGCTATGTCGTACACACTGCAGAAGATCTGATAGGGTGGTTACAATTATGTTATGGTCATGAACAGCAGGAGCACTTTATTGCTGTTTATCTGAATCAGAGAAATTGCATCATTCATCACCAGGTTCTTTTTTTAGGTACTTTACAGGCATCGACGGTGCATCCTCGTGAAATCTTTAAAGAAGCTTTGCGTTATAGCGCCAGCAGCATTATCTGCGTACATAATCACCCAGGAGGAGATCCTACTCCTTCTTTAGCAGATCGAAATGTGACGAGGCATATTGCGCAAAGCGGTGAGATGATCGGTATCCCGCTATTGGATCATCTGATCATCGCTCAGCAGGCTTGGTTCAGTTTTCGTCAAAGTGGACTTTTATAGATTGCAACATTTACCAATAGCCTTTATAATAAATAAAAACGAAAAAAGGTGAGGAAATGTCAAGATTTACCAGAACACAAAAAATTCTGATGTGTTTGATCGGCTTTTTTTTGGCGTTGGGGCTCTTGTTCCAAGGCATGCGGCAAGAAAGCATCAGTGATATAGGATATAGTGCGCTTAGCTATCTAAAATATGGACTGATCGACTATCCCCTGACATCTATCAAAAACTTTGTAAATGATTTTTCAAATTTATGGAAGGTGCAGGAAGAGAACGATTATCTCAAGCAGCAGCTGACCATGAGCGAAAATTATCAAGCGCTCTATGAAAATACTTTGCGTGAAAAGAAAGAACTGCAAGAACTGTTGGAAATGAACGAATCATTAGAAGACTATACGCGCATATCGGCATCGGTAATTGGGCGTGATGTCTCCTATTGGAATGATCAGATTACTTTGGATGTCGGATCGGATGATGGTATAAAGGAAAATATGATTGTCGTCAATTCTCAAGGTGTGGTGGGAAAGGTCTATAAAGTACAGGATTCCACTTGTATCGTAAAGCTTTTGACATGTCAGGATAAAAGCAACAAAGTGGCGGTAAGGATCAATTTCACGAGCGAAGAGAGTGAAGAGAAACAAAGTGATAAAAAAGAAGAAAGCACTTCAAGCAAAGACGAGGAGAAGTCAGTTGCTTCCGTTGAGGGTATCTTGGAATACTATGATACAGATGAGAAGGCGTATGTCGTATCCTTATTGGATGAGCAAGAAGTAAAAGAGGGAATGCGTGTGGTGACAAGCGGCAAAGGTGGTGTTTATCCTAGCGGTTTGTTTGTTGGAACGGTAAAAAAAGTGGAGTCCTTAGAAAATCAGCTGGGCCAGGTCATCTATGTTGAACCGGTATCAAATTTTCAATATTTTGATTATGTGACGGTCATTGAGGTGGAGTGATATGACAAATATCTTGTTTTTTGCTATCTGCACGATATTGGATCTGGCAATCCGGGTTCTTTTTCCCGGCAGTTATTTGCTGAATGATCTTGTATTTCTTTCATCCTTAGGCTTTTGTTCTTTGGTCTTGGTCATTCGTGAATATGATCTTCTCGATCGTTGTCTTGTTGCTTTTCTCTATGGATTGATCGTTGATTATTTCGTAATGAACACGTTTTTGGTATATGCGATCATTTATCTGCTGATCGCATTGCTGTTGCAGCTGTGGACTCGCCATATGGGAGATTCTGTGATTGAATCGGTAATTCTTTGTATTGCGACAATATTCGTCAAAGATTTATTGATATTCTTCTATGTGAAGATAAGCGGGATCAGTGAGCTGAATTTTATCGATTGGATCGTCAGTTTTGAACTTCTTTCCATCGTAGGAAATGGAGTGCTCGTATTTTTGGTCGTCTTGTTACAGCGTATCAAAAATGATTACCAACATATGAAGGCTCTCAAAATCCGGCAGGAGGAGAAAGTCAAATGGTATACTTTACGGTCAAAGAAATAAAAAAACAACTGCATATTCACGTGAAATTTGATTCTTTTCACGCGTTTGAAGAACAATTCGTCCATCGGCTGGCACCGCTGTCACATGAGAGCGCTCTGTCAGCTTTTTTCTATCTTCCTAAGCTTTCGGATGAAGAAGCATTATCCTTTTTCGCTTTATGCGAGAAAGTGGGAATACGCTTGCTAGGGATCAATTATACTGCGGAAAATGAAACATTTTTGATGCACTATCAAGAAGGGAATATCCGCAGCGGACAGCAGTTGCGAGTGGAGAATCCGCTTTTGCTGTTTGGCTCTATTCGCCAAAGTGCTGAGGTTACCTCTTCTTGTTCACTGAGTGTCTTTGGGGAAGTGAGCGGTGTGATCGATCTGTCCCGTGAGGATTGTGTCCTGTACGCGGCTAGTTTGAAAGCTGCGCGCATTCGCATTGCGGATTCTCTTTTTGAAGAATTTGATCAAAAGGGACCTTGCAAGGTTTTTTATGAAGATCAGCAACTGAAATGTGTCGCCTCCATCTAATTTCGACAAAATTTGCAAGAGATCTTTCGTATGATGAAACCATGGAAAGAGGACAGGAGGGAAATTCATGGGAGAAATCATTGCGGTCACTTCTGGTAAAGGTGGTGTTGGCAAGAGCAGCGTTTGTATCCATTTGGGAATGATGCTTGCTTCCAGAGGCTTTAAGACGTGTTTGATTGATGCAGATCTCGGTTTGAAGAATCTCGACCTGATGATGGGACTAGATAATCGGGTCGTTTTCGATATGCAAGATGTGATAGAAGAGCGCTGTCAGCTGGAAAGAGCCTTGCTACAAGATAAACGAGAAAAAAACTTATATTTGTTGCCGGTGTGCAAAGGCGTTAATTTTTCGATGATGCGCAAAGAGGAATTCATACGTGTCATGCGTGTGTTGCAAAATCAATTTGATTATTTGTTCATCGATACACCGGCTGGAGTCGAAAGCGGTTTTCGTTTTGCGAGCAGTGTCGCTCAGCGGGCATTGATCATTACAAATTTAGATGTCAGCGCCTTGCAAGATGCAGATCGCGTCATTGGTCTGTTGTTAAAAGATGGAGTGAATAATCTGGAACTCGTCTTGAATCGCGTCAATGTGAGATCCATAGAAAAAGGAATTTCGGTTAAGATGGAGGAAGCGCAAAAATGGTTGGCCATTCCTTTGCTTGGCTACATCGTTGATGATCCGCGCATCCAATCTTGCAACAATCGCGGATTACCTTTGACCATTGCGCGTGATTCACAGGTTTATCATTGTTTTGATATTCTGACACGCCGTTTTCTCAAAGAGAAAGTGGCGCTGCCAAAACTTGCGGAGCGGCGATTGTTCTCTAAGATCTTTGCCTCATGACATAAGTTGAAGCTTTCATACATATAATGAGGAGGAATGAGGTGAGCTTATGCAGGACATCAAGCGTATTCGGCGTCGTATTCGAAGAAAGCAATCAGTGGAAAAAAAGAATCGCATCGTAGGGCTTTTCAATCATTTTGTTTTGCTCTTGATGCTGGTTTGCGTACTTTCTCTTTCCATGATGATCGCAACGCGCTTGCAGCTTCCATTTGCTGCACATGCATGGGAGTATGTACAGAGCATCCAGTGGAGTTCGTTTTTACCATTTGAGACTTGGTTTCAACAGGAAACTTTGCAAAGCGTTGCTGCTGTGGATGAATATGAAGATCTTGGGCAAAATCGTTACCGGAATGGTTCAAATACGGTGACTTCTATGTTTACGGGAATGATCTTGCATATCGAAGCTCAAAACGATACGTATTGCGTTTCTTTGCTGCTGGATGATGGGACATTAGTAAACATTTCGCATATGCAGGAAGTAAGCGTACAACAAGAGGAGAGAATTCAGGCGGGAGCCTCATTGGGAACTTATCAGGAGTTTATAGAAATTCATTGTTATTACGATGGAAATGAAATCGATCTCAAGGATGTGA
Organism: uncultured Merdibacter sp.; assembly: GCA_965151435.1. Classification (GTDB taxonomy): domain Bacteria; phylum Bacillota_I; class Bacilli_A; order Erysipelotrichales; family Erysipelotrichaceae; genus Merdibacter. The sequence continues at coordinate 7,977 of CBCTZR010000014.1, forward strand.
ATGCATGATCCGGCTTCGGCTTTTACCCTGTTGGGGGATCGTGCTTCTTTTTGTTTGGTGCAGTGGGTATTGGAAGATCTTCGCTGCGATTTTTCTGATGATGTCGCTACATGAGTGTGCGCATATGGGCATGGCCTGTCTTTGTGGCTATTCATTTTCACATATGGACATTTTCCCTTTCGGGTTCTGTGCGCAGATCGATGCGATGGGTTATGGGAGTATCTATCGTGAACTGTTGATCTTGGCGGCAGGACTATGTGTGCATTTACTCTATCCTTTGCTCTTTGATCTTTTGGTATCTTGGGGATATATCTCGTTTGCGTTTTGCGAATATCTCTTGATGCTGAATCGTTCGATCTTGTGGTTTAATTTACTACCGATCTTGCCCTTGGATGGAGGAAGGATCTTCTCTGAATGCTTTCATCTGTGGTTGCCTTATGCCAAAGCTCAACGTCTTTCCCTATGGTTTTCTTTGTCGATGATTCTATTTGTCTTTGCCATAGGTTGGATGGGAAATCTCATCGGTTGGCTGACATTAATTATATTGGCAGTTCAGATTTGCAACCGCTTGCGTTGTGTTTTGCAGGATCGCTATCATTTTTACCTTTATCGTTATCATCATCCTTTTATTGGACGGCCTCTCATTCATGAACATCAAGACCTTTATCGCATGCGTTTGAATTATATTTTGGAAAATGGACAAGTTGTTGATGAACACGTTTGGTTGTCTCGTTTGCAAAAAGAGAGAGATATGGAAAAAGCAGGTTAAACGAAAGATGAAGTATGATATAATAACGACGAGGTGAAGACGATGAAGCTTCGAAAGTTATGGTTGGTCCTATTGCTTCTGTTTCCTATACTCAGCGGATGTCAAAGGACACAATATCAAGTTCTTGTCAGCTGTTATCCTTTGCAGTATTTAGTGGAACAGATTGCGGGGGATCGGGTGAGCTGTCAGCTTCTGAGCGAAGATGTGTTGATCCAACGAGCAGGTATACAGGATAACTATCAAGAGCTATTGAATCAAAGCGATACATTGTTCTATATTGCCCCATTGGAATCATATTACGAGATTTATACGAATGAGATTACGTCTTCCGCCTTAGATAAGGTGAATATTACAGATCAATTAGGCAGCTTTCCATTTCAGCGTGTGACAACTACGATCAATAATGGAGTGGAATCTAAAGTGACCACTGCGTATTATACGGATAGTGCTTTTCGGGATATCGATACGTATTACAGCGATCCTACTTTTTGGATGGATGCGATTACCATGAACGGGATGGCAAGTTGTATTCGTGATTATCTATGCGATCGCTATCCGATGTATGCGGAAGAATTTGAGCGGAATTATGCGGATCTGGAATATCGTCTGACTACGTTGGACGCTCAGTATCAGGATTTAAAAAATCATGATATATCGATTGCGGTGATGACGCCGAACTTTGGTCACCTGCAGGACGCATACGGTGTTGAAATCTATCCGATCTGTCTGTCGCGTTATGGTGTTTTGCCAAATGAGGAGCAGTTGGCCATCATCCGTGAGACGCTTGTGGAAGAAGGCGTTCGGTATATGGCAGTAGAAAGCAACCTGCCGCAAGATATGATTGATCTGCGTTTACAGCTGATCAGCGAATTAGGCTTGATTCCGGTTTCCCTTTCGAATATCACGACGTTAACACAGGTACAGAAAGATAGAGGTTCCGATTATCTATCGCTCATGCAGGAAAATTTAGCGGTATTACAAAGCATCGCAGAATAAGAACAAGTTACTCCTTGTTCTTTCAGCTTGTTGACAAACTATATACTTAAAAAGTATGGAAAAATAATTCGATAAAAGTGGTGATTATCAACCATTTTTCAGGTAATTTTAGACAAATAATGGCTTAAGATTGCCTGTTTTTTCTTTAAAAGTGGAGATTAAAAAAGACCGTATGACAAAGTCTGCTCAAAGAGCGACTTTGTCAACGGTCTGTAAGAACAAGTTACTCCTTGTTCTTTTTTTCGGATAGAGCACACATTATGTAAACCAGGAGGAAATGTGGTAAAATAAATACCAAAAGAAAGGAGAACCTGCAAATGTGTTGCAGGGTGTAGGATAGATGAAAAAACTGCTTTTATTGGATGGAAATTCCATGTTGTTTCGCGCTTATTATGCGACGGTATATGGGAGGATGATGAAGACGAGCAACGGTATTCCGACAAATGCGATCTTTGGCTTTATCACTATGTTTCAAAAAGCTTTGCAGGAAATTGCTCCTGATGGTGTGATGGTTGCTTGGGATGCGGGGAAACCGACTTTTCGTCATGAGACATATGCAGAATATAAGGGAACGAGAAAAGAACTTGATCAAGAACTGATCGCACAATTTCCCATTGCCAGAGAGTTTTTAGATGCTTGCGGCATTTGCCGCTATGAACAAGAAGGTATTGAGGCAGATGACATCATCGGATCATTTGCAAAAGCGCACCCGGAAGTGCATACGACAATTTTGACGAGTGATCGCGATTTGCTGCAGCTGATTGATGATTCGACTGATGTCTTGTTGATGAAAAAGGGAATCAGCGAGATGCAGCGCATGGATCGTCAGGCATTGTTTGATACGTATGGATTAGCACCGGAACAGATCATTGATCTAAAAGCGCTGATGGGAGACAGTGCTGATAACATTCCTGGTGTCAAAGGAATTGGAGAGAAGACGGCGTTGAAACTGTTGTCTTGTTATCATAGCGTTGATAGCGTATATGAACATCTGGATGAGATCAAAGGCAAGCTGAGGGAAAAGCTGGAGGATGGAAGAGAGAGCGCCAAAATGTCAAAGTATCTAGCGACGATCCGCACGGATGCGCAGATTCCTTTTACATTAGAAGATGTCTCCTTTCAAAACCTCGATCCACAGGTGCATACGTTCTTTCAAAAGTATGAGATGAAATCGTTTTTACAAACAGAGAACGCTCCTATGCAATCAGCTAAACAGACGATACAGTGTGTCGATCATATCGAAGCTAATTTGGAGAGCGAAGATACGATCGTTTTAGCGGATTATGATAATGCACACTATACACAAAAGATCCTGTATGGCTTTGCGGTTGCTTGTGAGGGAAAGTATTACTATCTGCCATTGGAAGATGCACGCAAAGATGAACACTTTTTGGCTTATCTGGCTGATTGTCCAAACAAAAATACTTATCATGCAAAAGAGTTTTATCATATTTGCAGCCGCAATCAGATCGCTTGTTGTGAATTTGCATTTGATCTGATGTTAGGTGCCTTCTTGTTAGATAGCTCGATCACCAGTTATGAACGTTTTTTAGATAAATATCAGATAGTGTTACCTGTGACGATCGATGGTGTCTATGGAAAAAAAGGAAAGGCAATCTTACCGGATTTTGAACAGCAATTAGCACATATGCAGGCACAGTTGCAAGGATATGCCCGTATTCTATCGGATATGAAACAACAACTGAAGGAACAAGATCTGTGGCAATTGTTGACAGAAACTGAGATTCCACTTTCTAGGATCTTGTTTGAAATGGAAAAAGAAGGAATCTGTATCAGCGAACAAGTGCTGGATGAAATTGGTATAGTGACGAGTGCCCGAATGGAAGAATTTGCTCAGAAGGTATATGAATATGCCGGTATGCAATTCAATATTAATTCTCCGAAACAATTATCGACGATTTTGTTTGATGAATTAGGGTTAAAAGCAGGAAAAAAACGTAGTACTTCCGTTGAAGTGCTCGAAAAGTTAATCGATGTGCATCCGATCATTCCTTGTTTGTTGGAATATCGCAAATATGCAAAACTGTATTCGACGTATGTGCAAGGATTAAAGAAGCATATCAATGCTGATCAAAAGATACATACGATTTTTAACCAGGCGTTGGCTCAGACGGGACGTTTGTCGAGCAGCGAACCGAATTTACAAAATATCAGCGTGCGAGATGAAGAGGGGCGTGAGATTCGCAAAGCGTTCGTGGCACAAAGTGGACATCTGTTTCTCTCTGCTGATTATTCACAGATCGAGCTGCGTATGTTAGCACATATGGCGGATGAGACCCAGATGATCGATGCCTTTAATCATGGGATTGATATTCATACAAAGACTGCAATGCAGATCTTTGATGTCAGACAAGAGGAAGTGGACGCAGCGATGCGCCGCAGTGCGAAAACGGTCAATTTTGGTATCGTTTATGGTCAATCGGATTTCGGCTTAGGGGAACAATTAGGCATCACCCGTAAAGAAGCGCATAATTTCATCGAAAAGTATTTCGCGTCCTATCCGAAAATTCATGCGTTTATGAATGATACGATCGCATTCTGTGAGGAACACGGTTATGTGAAGACGATGTTTGGACGGCGGCGCTACATTCCGGAAATCAACGATAAAAACTATGCAATTCGCGAATTTGGAAAACGTGCAGCGATGAATGCGCCGATTCAGGGAAGCGCAGCGGATCTGATCAAATTGGCGATGATCGAAATTGACAGACGAATGAAAGAGGAACATGTGCGTTCTCGTATGATTCTGCAGATTCATGACGAACTGATCTTCGATGTTGTAGAAGAAGAAAAAGAACAGATGTTGCAGATCGTCGAAACGGGCATGCAAAACGTATTGACCTTGAAAGTACCACTGATTGCGAATGCGACATTTGGAAAAACGTGGTATGAGGCGAAGTAGGAGAGAATTATGCCAGAATTACCTGAAGTACAGACGGTGCTGGATACCTTGGCTTATCAGATGGGAAATCCTGTGATCGAGACTATTGAAGTGTTTTGGGACAACATCATTCATGGGGATTCTCGTGTATTTCAAAAGACATTGAGCGGACAGCGAATTCAAGGGTATCAGCGTTTAGGAAAATATCTTTGTTTTGACTGTGGAGAGGTGATGTGGATCACGCATCTGCGGATGGAAGGGAAATTCTATCTACAACAACCTTGGGAACCTTATGATAAAAAACATGTACATGTTATCTTTCATCTTGATGACGGTCGAGAATTACGCTATCACGATACACGAAAGTTCGGTAGAATGTATGTCTATCCTCATCAGGATGAATTATCACTTTACCCCTGTTTTCAATCGATCGGTTATGATGCGTTTGATGAACGGTTGAATGCTACATGGCTATACCGAAAATTGCATTCAAGACATATTGTTTTAAAACAAGCATTGTTGGATCAAAGTGTCATTGCCGGTGTTGGCAATATTTATGCTGATGAGATTTGTTTTGCGTTAGGATTGCATCCACAGACGCGGGTAAACCGTATGCGAAAGAAAGATTTTGAAGCGCTGATCCAAGCGATGCGGCGAATATTGAGCGGTGCTATTCGTGCTGGGGGTACGACCATTCGCAGTTACACTTCCTCTTTAGGGGTAGATGGTCGTTTTCAGTTGCAGTTAAAGGTGCATGCAAGGAAAGGAGAAGCATGTCCTTTGTGTCAGCAACCGATCAAAAAGATCGTAGTTGGCGGCAGAGGCACATACTATTGTGAACAATGTCAGAAAAAAAGATGAGAAAGATCGGTCTGAGCGGTGTGATGGGGGCAGGAAAATCAACGGTGATACAAATCCTGAAAGAGCAGGGAATCCCGGTATTTGATTGTGATGCCATCAACCGGGAGCTGTTAAAGAAGGGGAATGCCGGATACCAGGCACTGCTTGTCAAATATGGCGAACAAATCTTGGATAATAAGGAAGAGATTGATAAAAAAAAGCTTAGTGATCGAATGTTTGATCAAGGGGAAAGGGAAAATGTGGAACACATCCTGCATCCGCTGATTAAGCAGGAACTGATGAAAAACATGGAAGCTTGTCACGGTGAAGTGGTGGTTGCAGAAGTACCTTTGTTATTTGAAATCGGTTGGCAGGATGCATTTGATGAAACATGGATCGTCGCTTGTGATGAAGAAATACTGTTAAAACGATTGAAAGAAGGGCGACAGGTCTCTCGTGAGGAAGCGTTACGCCGGCTTTCCGCACAGATGACGCAGAAAGAAAAAATTGCTTTATGCGATGTCGTGTTATACAATAATTTTGATAAAGAAACATTACGAAAACAAATTTTGGATCATTTAAAAAAAGCGGGTGAAAGAGGGAATGAAAGCAGAAGATAACTGTAAGATCGAGATGCATGGAAAACTGGATGATGAAAGTGCGCATTCTTTTCAATTGTTGTATGCTCCCTTGATCGGACAAGCTGCTTCACAGGTATATCAGCTGCTCTCTGCTTTAGCAAATGCCCGTCGTCCGATCACCAATCATCTTCTGATATGTAAATTGACGGGAATGAGTATCGATCGTTTTGAAAAAGAACGACAGGTGTTGGAACGTTATCTGTTGTTGAAGACATTTTTGGATCCGAAAACCAACGAGTATCTGTATTGTGTAGAGCTGCCCAAGAGCGGAAATGCATTTTTGCGCCATGAGGTGTTTGGCCGTTTGTATTTGCGACAATTTGGCAAGGATGCCTATGAGTTTGCAAAATTGTACTTTGCTAAAGATCATAGAGACAAACAAGGGTATGTCGATCTGACTGTCCCCTTTGCATTAGATGATCCAACTTGGTTGCAGTCTTCTTCGCCTGCATTCATATCACTTCGTCCACAGTTGGAAGAAGTGTCCAATCAGGTAGCTGCATTCGATTTTGATCGTTTTTTGAAAGGGTTTGAGCGACGTTTCCCTTTCTCGCTGCAGACGAAAGAAAACCTCACCTTGATTGGGGAATTAGCAACAGTACACGGCATTGATGAAATGGAGATGCGTAAGCTGGTCAATCAATGTATCAATCCGCGTACGAAAGTATTTAACAAAGAATTGTTAAAAAAGAAGGCAAGGGCGAAAGGAAGAGTCAAGGAGAGCATAGCAGAAGATCCTTATCAGGCGGCACCAATTCAATTTTTTAAGAGCTTGCAACCAAATATTCCGATCAGTGCAAGTGATAGTCGTCTGATTGAATCTTTGTTAGTTGATTATCATTTGCCAAAAGAAGTAGTTAATGTATTGATTGAACACGTGCTGAAACGCAGCGATCAGAGTTTTGGACGCTCCTATGTTGAAAAGATTGCTGGTACATGGGCACGTTTGGGTATTGATACGTATGAAAAGGCTAAAGCACAAGCGGACAAAGAGATGGATGGCAAACCAACTTATGTGAAACAGCAAAAGGAATTGCCTGCTTGGTATGCAGAGACGGAAGATGATTCTATTAAAGAGGTGGAGGATCACGTGATCAAAGAATTGCAGCAAAAACTAAACGAGAAAATCGAGCGATATGAACAGACGAAGAATGAGGAGAGGTAACCTATGGAAGCAATGTCATTTGAATTTGCGATGAGTGAAGAGGCAAAAGCTAAGAAAACAGCATTGATCGATCGCTTATCAAAAGATGCTCGTGTTATTGCCTTTCTAAAAGCGAATGGATTGCCGAAGACGATGCTTCAATCACATAGCGGTACTTTTGAACAGTGGCTGCAAACAATCGATCGTTGCAGCCAGTGCAAAGGTTTATCGTTTTGTCCTTTTCATCCCAAAGGACATTTTCTGGATCTTTCTTATGATGGACTTTTGATGTATGAATCAAAACCATGCGCATATTATAAAGATGAGCGTTTGCGTTATGCGCATCAGAAGAGATATGAAATCATGGATTTTGCCAAAGAAGATTTATGCATTGATCTGCGTACGCTTTCTCTAGAGGAAGAAACAAAAGAGTATCGAGATGTCGTGCTGCATGTGTTATCACATTTGCAACAAGAGAAACAGGAAAAGGGAATCTATCTCAGTGGTCCTCCGGGAGTAGGGAAGACCTACTTGTGCATCGGGATCACCAATTCTTTTGCTAAGCAGGGCAAACGTTGCGTTTTTGTCAATGTTGCACATCTGATTTCGTCTTTGAAACGATTGTTTCAAGACAGCGATGCGATGGATGAATTGATCCAGAGCATAGCAAAAGCTGATGTAGCGGTATTTGATGATATCGGCGGTGAAAGCGTGACCGCCTGGTCAAGAGATGATGTGTTACTCCCGTTATTGGATGAACGAATGAGTGCACATCGGCTGACCTACTTTACAAGCAACTATACGATGAAGGAATTACAGGAGAAATATCGTGCATTTTCGGCGAAAGGTAATGAGCCGGTTGCCGCTTTACGGTTGCTTGAAAGAGTGAAAGCGCTTAGTGAAGAAAAAATCTTAAAAGGGCGTTCAAGAAGGTAATTTTTTCTTGAAATAAAGCAGAACATAGTGCTATGATTATGTTCGTGAATGGAGGAAAGTAATATGGTGAAACGTATTGGTGTTTTGACTTCCGGCGGCGATGCTCCGGGAATGAATGCAGCTATCCGTGCCGTCACACGCGTTGCTTTAAACAGCGGGATCGAAGTCTTTGGTATCTATGATGGATACAAAGGAATGGTAGAAGGTTATATTGAGCCATTGACAAAAGCCAGTGTTGGTGAAATTGTCGATCGTGGAGGAACAATTCTCGGCTCTGCGCGTCTACCAGAATTTAAAGATGTCGAAGTTCGTAGCAAGGCAGTTACACAGTTGAAAAAACGGGGAATTGAAGCAGTTGTCGTCATAGGCGGAGACGGTTCTTATCGAGGCGCACTCGCTTTGACAGAAATGGGAATCAATTGTATTGGTTTGCCAGGAACGATCGATAACGATATCGTCTGCACAGACTATACGATCGGTTTTGACACTGCCTTAACGACGATCGTAGAAGCTATCGATAAACTGCGCGATACATCCAATTCTCATCATCGTTGTTCAATCGTTGAAGTGATGGGAAATCGCTGCGGCGATCTTGCTTTATGGTCAGGCATTGCCTGCGGTGCAGAAATTGTTATCACAAGCGATACCGGATTTGAAGAAAGCGAAGTATTGGAACGACTGCGCGATTTGGATCTCATCAAGAAAAAACGCCATGCGATCGTTGTCATCTCAGAGAAGATAACGGATGTGCACCAGTTTGCCAAAAAAGTCAGCTTGAATACTGGTTTTTCTGGAAGAGCCACAATACTGGGACATGTTCAACGTGGAGGTGCGCCAACACCTTCTGATCGAATCTTGGCTTCTCGCATGGGAGAGAAAGCAGTTGATTTGTTGATGCAGGGCATTGGCGGACAATGTATTAGCATTCGTGAGAATCAGATCATCTCGGTGCCAATTGAAGAAGCGCTTGTCATGCCGCGCACATCACGCAAACCGTTGCAGAATCTGTTCGAGCGATTAGTATAAGACGTTGGTATAAAGTAGGTTATTGGAAAGGATAAGGTTATATGGATAGGAAGACAAAAATTATCTGTACGATCGGACCGGCATCAGAAAGTAAGGAAATGATGCGTAAATTGGTCGATACAGGTATGGATATCATTCGACTGAATTTTTCACATGGAGATTATGAAGAACAGGGAAATCGTATCAAGACAATTCGCGAAGTTGTTAAAGAAACAGGTAGAAGTATTGCAATCCTGTTGGATACGAAAGGACCGGAAATTCGTTTAGGTGATTTCGAGAATGGACAAGAATCCTATGAAAAAGGTGAAATTGTGACGATTGTCCGTGAAAAGGTGTTGGGTACACATGATCGTTTCCATATTCAATGTCCAGAGGTGTTCAACGATGTAGAAGTCGGTGGAACGATTTTGATGGATGATGGAAAGATGCGTGTGACGATCCTTGAAAAGAAGGATGGCGTATTAAAGTGCCGTGTAGAAAATCCACATACGCTGAAGAGCCGTAAAGGATGCAACGTACCTGGTGTCAAGCTGAGCATGCCATTCATCTCTGAGAAGGATGAAGCAGATATTCGTTTCGGTTGCCGTCAGGGAATCGATTACATTGCCGCAAGCTTTACGCGTCGTAAAGAGGACGTATTAGCCATTCGTCGTATTTTGATCGAAGAGGGATGTGAAGATATCCAGATCATTCCAAAAATTGAAAACCAAGAAGGATTCGATAATTTACGTGAAATCTTAGAAGTAGCAGACGGAGTAATGGTAGCTCGTGGCGATTTAGGTGTCGATGTTTCATTGGAATTGGTACCAATTTACCAAAAACGCATTATTGCTGTAGCAAATGAAATGGGAAAACCGGTTGTTACAGCTACACATATGTTGGAAAGCATGCAAGGAAATCCGCGTCCGACACGTGCAGAGGCGAGCGATGTTGCTAATGCGATCTTGGATGGTACAGATGCGATCATGTTGTCAGGTGAGTCTGCAGCTGGTTTGTATCCGATTGAAGCAGTTGCGACTATGGTGAAGATTGCAAAGGCAATCGAACCGATCATCCCTTATCATGAACGTTTAAAGAAAGCAATCAAATCCTGCCGCCGCACAAAAAATGATGCGATCGGCATTTCCGTAGCGGATACTTCCGCAGCATTGAACGTTGCAGGAATCATTGCTTTCACGCAGAGTGGTACGACTGCTCGCCGTATAGCAAAATTCCGTCCGCAGGCGCCGATCTTGGCTGTTACTTTCGATGAACGTACACAGCGTTCGTTGGCAGCAAACTTTGGTGTGACTGCAATTTGTTCAGAAACTGTGAACACGCGAGAAAACGAAGCCTCTTTAGCGCGGAATATTGCAATGAGTTACGGTATCCATAAAGGGGAAACGATTATCATCGTTGCTGGTTATCCAACAGGTTGTGGAGCAACGAACACGATGAAGATCATTGAAGTGTAATTTATTCACTAATCTAGAGAACTTGTCCTTGAAAAAGAAGACAGGTTCTTTTTTTATCATTGAAAAGATAATTGTCATTTTTTCCCGAAGGGTATCATCAGGCGGACCGGTTGAAGTATGCGGGAAAATGTGGTAGTATTCCTTTAGTGCGAGGAGGAGTTCCATGCGTCCAGACAATAATTACCGAGAAAAGATGAAGATGTATCGCAACCTGATCATTTTTGGGTTGCTCGTGTACTTCGGTTTACAGAATATATCGTTATTATGGGATATTTTTATGCATATCCTTTCGATTTTGACACCGTTTTTAATTGGCGGATGTCTTGCATTTGTATTAAATATTTTGGTCAATAAGATCGAAGATCTGTTAAAGTTTACTGCTTTACGGGCGAGTGTAAAACGTTTGATTGCTGTCATCGGCTCTCTATGTGTCTTCTTTTTGGTGATCGTCTGTTTTTTATTCGTCGTTATTCCCCACATTTCGGCATCGATCGAAAATATCTTTATGCAATTGCCAACCGTTACGAACGACTTTGTGAATTGGTTAAATCAGCTTGCAGAGAATAATCCGAACCTACGGGCCATTGTGGAGAGCGCAAGCATTACCGGTTTGACGAATTTAAATTATGAAGAAATGCTGGCAAATTTCTCCGATTGGCTGATCAGCGGCGGAGCGAGCAATCTCTTTGCGACAACGGTCACTTTGATTTCAACAACCGTATCGTGGGCAGTGACGACTATCGTTGCATTTGTCTTTGCAATCTTGACCTTGTTTAATAAAGAACGTTTGGTAATCGGTGGAAAAAAATTGTTGCATGTCTATACGAATGAAAAGATTTATACGAAGACATTGTATGTATTGAATTTGACGAAGACGACGTTTATGAACTATATTGGCGGATCCTGCATGGAATGCTTGATCCTAGGTTCATTGGTTACGATTGGCGGTGTGATCTTAAAGATCCAATATGCATTCTTAGGTGGTGTGATTGTCGGTGTGACTGCATTGGTTCCGATGTTTGGTGCATTCTTTGGCTGCCTGATCTCCGCTTTGTTCATTGCGATGGTTGATCCGATGCAAGCGTTGTATTTCATTATCATGGTTGTTTGCATTCAACAGGTCGAAGGAAATCTGATCTATCCGCATGTGGTGGGTAATTCTGTCGGTTTACCTGCACTTTATGTGATTGTGGCGATTTCTGTGGGAGGTTCTTTATTAGGCATTGTCGGAATGATTGTCTTTATACCCCTTTGTTCAATTATCTATACGTTGTTGAAGACGGATGTGAATGAACGAATAGAAAAGGAAAATGAGCTGTTGCGCGAGAAAGAATCGCAGACTGCTGTAAAAGAGTAGGTGATCTGCAGGGGAGCTTCCCCTGTTTTTATTTTTTGGGTTAATTTGTGAACGGTGTAAGCTGGGGAGAAGTCAGTTTTGGCAACACGATTTTTCAGTTGATTTTGATGGTTGAAGATGCTATAATGAGTTCGGTTGTAAAGGAGGAGCTTTAAGATGGCTGTAAATATTGATAGAGATACTTGCATCGGATGTGGTGCTTGCGTTGGCGTTTGCCCTGTATCTGCATTATCTATGGATGATGAGGGTAAATCTGTTTGCGATGAGGGTACTTGCATCGACTGTGGCACTTGCGTATCAACTTGCCCAGTATCTGCAATTTCTCAGTAAACCGAGCATTCTGCTTGGTTTTTTTAAGGTTTAAAAGCCTTTTAATGGAGGTAAGATCAATGATAAAACAACAGCCTGGATGGGTGCTTCCTGATTTGCGCGAGGCGCAGAAACGGACGCATCAAGATAGTAAAATAGAAAAGGCACTGTTTTCAATCCCGGCACAGTGTCAAGGCATCGGTAGCGGGAAGTATTATTATCTGCGCACCTATGGTTGTCAAGCGAATGAACGCGATTCTGAGACGTTGGCTGGTATATTAGAAGCATTGCAATTTCAGCCGGTGAGCGAACCGGCAAAAGCAGATGTCATCTTGATGAATACTTGCGCAATTCGGAAGAATGCTGAGGATAAAGTGCTTGGTGAGATTGGTCATTTTAAGCAGTTGGCACAAGAACGTGAAGATCTTGTGATTGGCGTATGCGGATGTATGGCACAGGAAGAAGGAATTGTCGAAACGCTTTTGACAACGTATCGTCATGTGAATTTGATCTTTGGTACGCACAATTTGCATCGGTTGCCGGAATTGTTGTACAAAGTGATGGTCTCACGTGAAAAATGTGTGGAGGTCTATTCAAAAGAAGGCGACGTGATCGAAAATTTGCCAGTACGTCGTTTTGGAAAACACAAAGCGTGGGTCAATATCATGTATGGCTGTGATAAGTTTTGTACGTATTGTATCGTTCCTTATACGCGCGGGAAAGAACGTAGTCGTCAGATGGAAGACATCTTGGAAGAAATTCGTACATTAAAAGCAGAAGGTTATCGTGAAGTGACCTTATTGGGGCAAAACGTAAATGCATATGGTAAAGATCTGGGAATCAAAGGCGGTTTTGCACGTTTGTTAGAAGAGACGGCAAAAACTGGTATCGACCGGATCCGTTTCACCACCTCTCATCCATGGGATTTCAGCGATGAGATGATTGAAGTGATCGCAAGCTATGAAAACATCATGCCGTTTATTCACCTTCCAGTGCAAAGTGGAGACAGTGATATCTTGAAGATCATGGGGCGGCGTTATACGATCGAAGAATATAAGACGTTGTTCGATAAGATCATGAACCGCATTCCGAATTGTGCGATTTCAACTGATATCATTGTCGGTTTCCCTAACGAAAGCGATGTGCAATTTGAACATACGATGGATATCGTTGATTATTGTAAGTTTGATAATTGTTTTACGTTTATCTATTCACCGCGTGAGGGAACGCCAGCTGCACAAATGGAAGATAACGTAGCGATGGAAGTGAAACAAAAGCGCTTAGCATGTCTGAATGAGCGTTGGAACCAATATGCGTTAGAAAAGAATAAAGCATATGAAGGGATGATCGTCGAAGTGTTGGTCGATGGTCCAAGCAAAAAGAACGAATCTGCATATAGCGGATACACCAATACGAATAAGCTTGTCAATTTTGTCGGTAAAGATGTAAACAGTGGCGATATTGTGAAAGTGAAGATCACGCAGGCACGCACATGGTCTTTACATGGGGAACTTATCGGGGATGATCATAAATAAATGAGGAGGAGAAGCCGTTGTTGATGGCTTTTTCTTCATGTTTGAAGTATAATGGATTTAGGATTTTGCATAATAGGACAGAAGATTTCTTTTGTCATAAAAAAGAGATAATGGAGGAAAGTTATGAGTAAAGTTCGTATTTTTGCTTTGGGCGGACTCGATGAAGATGGCAAGAACATGCTTGTCGTGGAAGTGGATGACAAGATTTTTGTCATTGAAGCAGGATTAAAATATCCGGATAGCGAAACGTTGGGTGTAGAGTTTATCATTCCAGATTTTTCCTATTTAATTCAAAATAAGGAGCGGGTGAAAGGAATTTTCATCACTCATGCGCATGATGATGTGGATGCGGCACTTCCTTATTTATTGAAACAGATCAATGCACCGGTATATACTGGTGGGATGACTGCTTTAATGATTCGTGAGCTGCTGAAAAAAGAAGGCGTGCGTAATGCAAAGGTGCATCGCATCAAGAGAAATGATACGGTGCGCATTGATGGAGTGAAGATACATACATTTCCGATGACGCATTCATTTCCGGATAATTTTGGAATCGCGATTGAAAGCGATCAAGGATACATTGTGTATACTGGTGAATTTATCATTGATTACGATATGATGCAGGATGAATATAACTGTGATTTGAATCTGCTCAGTGAATTTGGAAAAAAAGGTGTGCTTGCACTGATGTGTGAATCGCAAGGCGTTGAGCGCAATGGTCATACATCGCCGAATCATCGTATCACGAATCTGATCGAACCGATTATTGAAGCTCATCTGGAAGGGCGTATCTTGATCTCCACCTATTTTCAAAGCTTATTCCGCATTCAGGAAATTCTGGATATTGCGATCAAATATCATAAAAAGATCTACATCCATGACGATGCGCTATTGCATGTGCTGAAGTTGATGGAAGAAATGAAGTATTATCAAGTACCAAGAGAATTGTTGATTCTGCGTAATCAGTTTGACAATGCGATGGAAGATGTGATTGTCATCATCAGCGGTCAGGGAAAGAACCTGTTCCGAACGATGAACAATATCGCAAATAAAGAAGACCCAATTGTTCAATTCCGTAATACGGATACGATCATCATCGCTTCACCAATTGTCAGCGGTACTCAGGTCGAAGCAAATTCGATGGAAAATGAAATTTACAAAGAAGGCGGAACGATTTTTACACTTGATTCTAGACAGGTGCTTTCGATGCATCCAAGCAAAGAGGATCTCAAAATGATGTTGTATTTATTTAAACCCAAATACTACATTCCAATCAAAGGAGAATATCGTCACTTGTATATGAATGCAACATTGGCCATGGATATGGGAAATTCCAGCAATAATATCTTAGTGCTCGATAATGGACAGGTAGCCGAATTTGAAAACGGGGAAGTGAAGAGCACTGCAGAACATCTGCCGCTGAGCGATACGATGATCGATGGTAAAGAAAACTGGGATGTGACCGGTGTCGTTTTAAAAGATCGAGAAATCTTGTCAACCGATGGCGTGATGATCGTTGCTGTCGGTATTAACGCAAAGAACAAAGAGATCATTAATGGACCAGATGTGCAGACGCGTGGCGTCGTCTATCTAAAAGATGCTGAAAGCGTTGTAAAAGAAGCGGGCGTGATGTTAGAAGAATGTATTCGTGAAGCGGTCAAAGAAAAAAGCTACGATAATATGGAAGTACGGAATGAAGCGAAAGAGCGAATCACGCGTTTCCTCGTGAAAAAACTGGGTAAGCGTCCAATGGTACTTCCGGTCATCTTAGAAATCAATCTGTAATAGACAATACAAAGGGGGAAACATATGGCAAAGACAAAAAGCAGAAAGACGCAGAAGAAAAAAAATGGACTGCAAAGCGATGTCCTTGTCTATATTTACGCATTTGCTGCGATTGCGATTTCCTTGATCGGCTGCTTGAAAATTGGCTTTGTCGGAGAAATGTTGACTTCACTTTTGCAGTATCTGATCGGAACGCTGTACGGTGTTTTTTATGGCATCATCATCATAATTGCATTATTGGCAATATTTAAAAAGTCTTGGAAACAGCTACCGATGCAGTATATGCTAGCGATTCTTTTGTTTCTGAGCGGTTGGTTGATCTTGGCGAGCATTCCGGCTGATGAAACAGTGAGCGGTAGTGCGCTGCTCACCAATTATCTGCAAAATTCGGCATTGATCTTCAAAGGAGAGATCGCACAGGGTGGAGGAGTGATCGGAGCGGCTTTAACGGCGTTGTTTACGTTTCTCTTCGACTATACAGGCACAAAGATCGTCGTTGTAGCTCTGCTTTTGATGGCACTAGCTTTGGCGCTCCATGGAACCCTTTCCATGCGCATGAAATCGGCAAAGGAGGCGGTGGGCGCCTCTTTTGCTAGTCGTCAGGAAGCGCTCTCTAAGCGACGCGAGGAACGAAAAGAACAAAAACAGCAGCGGCAAATGGAAAAACAAGAAGCAAAAATGGCAGATATTCGTGTGGATGAGCGAAAACCTCAGCAGAAAAAAACGAAAAATTCAGGGTTGTTCATGGATATTGATACGATCAGCGGCGAAAGTCCGTTATCTCAGCCGACATTGTTTGAAGAGGGGAAGGGACGGTTGGATGTTCCTTCCATGGATAGCAACAAGCAGGCAAGTGTACCGATCTTTATGAGTACTGATCAATCGCCGCAACAAGATGAAGTTCACCCGCCGGTTACAACCAAGGTGGAAGAGATCATCGGTAAGAAGGATGACTTTGTCTCTGCCTTTGATATCGATTATAGCAATTATAAGTTGCCGCGGCTTTCTTTGCTTAATGAGCCCGGAAAAAAGGCAAAGTCCAATGCAAATCTGCAAGCTGCGAAATTTAAAGGAAAACAATTGATCGAGATTTTAGAGCAGTTTGGAGTGAAAGCAACACTCGTTGCTACGCATATCGGACCAAGCATTACAAAATTTGAAATCAAGCCGGATCTTGGGGTTCGTGTGAATAAGATCAGCAATTTGCAATATGATATCAAGATGGCTTTGGCCGCAAAAGATATTCGTATTGAGGCGCCGATTCCTGGCAAAAGTGCCGTTGGTATTGAAGTGCCGAATGAAGAAAAGACAACGGTACATTTTAAGGATATGATGCGTTCAATTCCAGAAAGCATGGCTGATCGTCGTCTCTTGTTTTGTCTGGGAATGGATCTGATGGGGAATGCTGTTTACGGTGAGTTGAACAAAATGCCACATTTATTGGTGGCAGGAGCGACTGGAAGCGGAAAATCCGTCTGTATCAATTCCATCATCTGTACGATTTTGATGCGGGCAAAACCGGATGAAGTGAAGATGCTTTTGATCGATCCTAAAAAAGTGGAGTTTACGCCTTATCATGAAGTACCGCATTTGTTAGGACCGGTTATCACCGATGGTGAAGAAGCAAATCGCGCTTTAAAGGTTATCGTTGAAATGATGGATAACCGTTATGAGATGTTTGCAATGGCAGGCGTACGAAATATTCAGTCATACAATGCGAATGTCGAAGCACATCCACAAGAAGGACATGAAAAACTGCCTAGCATTGTGGTCATCATCGATGAGTTGGCAGATCTGATGCTTGTTGCGGCAAAAGAGGTAGAAAGCAGCATTCAGCGTATCACCCAGCTGGCGCGTGCAGCTGGTATTCATTTGATCGTTGCAACTCAGCGTCCAAGCGTAGATGTCATCACTGGTGTCATCAAAGCAAACATTCCTTCTCGCATTGCTTTTGCGGTATCCAGTGCGGTAGACTCGAGGACGATTTTGGATCAGATGGGAGCGGAAAAGCTGCTTGGCTTTGGTGACATGCTGTATTTACCGGTTGGAGAAACGAGCGCAAAACGAATTCAGGGCGTGTTTGTAACGGATAGCGAAGTGTCAAAGATCAGTGAGTTTTGTAAAAAGCAAGGGCGTCCGCGTTATGAAGATGCTTTCTTGCGACTGGAAGCAGTAGATCAAAGCTTTGGATCGAAGAACAATGAGGTGACGGAAGATCCGTTATATGAAGAAGTCCGTGAATTTGTCATCCGTTCACAGAAAGCGAGCACATCCTTGATTCAGCGCAAATTCAGTATTGGTTATGCGCGTGCTGCACGGTTGATCGATGTACTAGAAGAACGGGGTATTATTGGTCCTGCCCGTGGTTCGAAACCGCGAGAAGTTTATGCGAAAGGAAACGATGATCTGCTGGGGGAATAATAAATAATTGGCTCGATCTTTCCTTTGTTGAGGATCGAGCTTTTTTAAGCGCTGTTTCTGCGAAACATGCGGTTCATTTCATTTGTTTGGCAGGCATTAGGATTGCATTTTCTTAAGAAAGTTTTATAATAGGTACATGCAATAGGTAAGAAAGCATGTAATAACAGGAGGAATCAATATGAATGTATTTGTAAAAAACGTACAGACGGATAAAGCTCCAAAAGCAATTGGACCTTATTCACAGGCGACAAAATTAGGGGACTTTGTTTATCTTTCCGGCCAGGTTGCTTTAAATCCTGAAACGGGAAAACTTGCAGGAGAGACTATTGAAGAACAGACACATCAAGTGATGAAGAATATCGGAGCTATTTTAGAAGAACTGGGGCTTCGTTATGATCACATCATGAAGACAACAGTCTTTTTAAAGGATCTAGCTGATTTTCAGGCATTTAATGAAGTATACGCAAGTTACTTTGATGAGCAGTATCCGGCACGAAGCTGTATCGCTGTTGCGGATATTCCAGCAGGATCAAAAGTAGAAGTTGAATGTCTGGTCATCGATACTTTAGTTTATGAACAGCAGATGGCAGCACAGCAGAGTGGTTGTTCATCTTGTGGTTCAGGTTGCGACGGCGGTTGCTCAGGTTGCTAAAAAGGTGATGGAACACTTAGTTCCACCACCTATTTTTTTTGGCAACTTTTGAGCAGTTCGTTGATTTGCTTTTCATCAGGGTCGATGTAGATGGTACGATAGCTCTGCATCGTGACCATGCCTGCTTTCGATCCTGGCACTTTTTTTAATTGCCGTACTTGGCAATAATCTACGGGGACGCTGCTAGAATAGCGTCCTTTGGAATAATAAGCCGCAAGCATCGCACAAGCGCGTAAAAGCTGTTCATTGGGTTGATCGTTGCAGCAGATGACATGTGCGCCGTGAAATCCTTTAGCATGAAACCATAGATCGTTCTTTTTGGCTAACGAACGGGTTATATATTCATTTTGCAGATTGTTCTTTCCCAGATAAACGCAAGACCCTTCGATTTCGAAAGTGGTATAATGGGGTACTTGTTTCCCCTTGTTCCGTCGTTGGATACCTGCCTTTTTTGGCTTCATATATCCTTGACGAACGAGTTCTTCGCGTATTTCAATGGCATCGGGCACTGTCGCAATCTCTAATTGTGCCTGCAGTTGTTCAAAATACTGAATCTGATCTTTACATAGATCAATCTGTTGCTGAAGGATCGTCTGAGCTCTTCGCTGTTTATGATATTTTTGATAATAGCGATTTGCATTGCGAGCGATGTCAAAACGCATATCGATCGGAATATGTATCTCTTCCTCCCGTTCAAAGGATGGTAAAACGATCATTGGCTGCTTTTGAATCTGTCCTTGATAGGCAAACAACAAGTCACCATACTCACGGTAATGATCACAATCCATCGCTTCATCAAATGCTTGCAAAAGCTTTGGAAGCTTATTTTTATCTTTATTTAATTCACGTCGGATCACTTTGGCGATATCACCGCTTTGTTGCTTGATACGTACTTGTTCTTCTTTTTCGTAAAAGAGGACGTCCATTCCTTCCATTAGTGAATATTGCTGGTTCGGTTCTCCCAGATGAGTCAAAGGAATACAATGGAACTGAGTTTTTTCACTATCACGATGTAAATACAGCGTATGACTGTTCTTTACTTCTTCCATGATCGCAGAAAAGGATTGATGTTGTCGCAATCGATGCTGTAATTCACGGGCAAACAGTGGGGAACAGCCATGAAGCTGTGAGGAAAGTGATCGTGTATCATCAAGCGATTGCTGAAGACATGTGAAAGGGTCTTTTTTCGTTTCATCTTGTTTTGGTAGTTCATAGCGGGCGCCAGGATGAATCAGTCGTTTATTGTTTTCAAATACAGGAATGCGCTTTAATGCATCGCTGATGATCCCGCGTTCATCGACTAAGATCAAATTAGCGTACTTTCCCATCAATTCTACATAAAGATAATGTGTGTGAAGATCTCCTAATTCATTCCGTGCTTCAACTTCAATGCACAGGATACGATCCAATCCGATCTGTTGGATCTGACGAATGAAACCGCCTTCTAGCTGTTTTCTCAACAACATGACAAAATTGGTTGGCATTTCTAGCGTTGTATAGCGGGCATTGGTTAAATGAATACGGTTATAGGTGCTATGAAGCGAGATTAAAAGACGATGGGTATGTTGTGCAGAACGCAAGGTCCATAGCACTTCCACATCAGAGATGTTTTGGATCTTATTGATGCGACAGGGAAGGATCCCCTGTAATTCTTGATTGATTTGATGTAACAAAAGGCCATCTAATGCCATAGTATCACTCCTTGCTTATTGATTATAGCACAGTTGAAAAAAAGTTTGACAGAATGTTTATGCACTGGTAAAATATGCAGTAAATATGTGGGAGGATGTACGCATGAAAAAAGGTTTGCTGATCATCATAAGCGGTCCCAGCGGTGTGGGAAAGGGGACTATTCGCCAATATTTTATGAATGATGATAGCCTTCGTTTGGCCTATTCTATTTCTATGACGACCCGCAGTCCCCGGCAGGGAGAAAAGGATGGCGTTGATTACCTGTTTACGACACGTGAAAACTTTGAAAAGGCAATCAATGATGGGGAATTGCTCGAATGGGCAGAATTTGTTGGTAATTATTATGGCACGCCACTGTCTCAAGTGGAGAAATTACGCGAAGAAGGTAAAAATGTGCTGTTGGAAATTGAAGTGCAGGGTGCAGATCAAGTTCGTAAAAAATGCCCAGATGCTTTGTCGATCTTCATTATCCCACCAAGCATGGAAGAATTGGAAAAACGTATACGTGGACGTCGGAGCGAACCGGAAGAAATCGTTCAGCAGCGTTTAGCAAAAGCGGAGAACGAAATGAAAATGGTAAGCAATTATAAATACATTGTGTGCAATGAAGATCCACAATTGGCTGCAGAGTTGATCAGTTCAATCATCAAACGGCATATGTACGTGGAAGAAAATGTTTAAAACGCCAGATCATGGCGTTTTTTTTGCATGAAAAAAGGCGGCCTTATGACCGCCAAAAACATATTATACGATACCTTGTGCTAACATGCTGTCAGCAACTTTGATGAAGCCAGCAATGTTTGCGCCAGCCATATAATTGCCTTCCATGCCGTATTCCTTTGCTGTCTCACTGCACGTTTTGAAGATTTCTTCCATGATCGCTTTCAGACGAGCATCTACTTCTTCAAATGTCCAAGATAAACGCAAGGAGTTTTGTGACATTTCTAATCCACTTGTTGCTACACCACCGGCATTGCTTGCTTTACCAGGAGCGTACCAAATACCTTTTTCCATGAATACATCGATCGCTTCAGGAGTACAAGGCATATTTGCACCTTCACATACGGCTTTCACGCCATTAGCTACTAATGTTTTAGCATCCTCGCCGTTTAATTCATTTTGTGTAGCGCATGGTAATGCGATATCGCAAGGAATGCTCCAAACACCTTTTCCTTCATGATATTGTGCACTGTCTACACGGTCTGCATATTCTTTGATGCGTCCGCGTTTTACTTCTTTGATGTCTTTGACTACATCTAACTGAATACCATTTGGATCATAGATATAGCCGTTTGAATCGGACATTGCCACTACTTTAGCGCCTAATTGCGTCGCTTTTTCACATGCGTAAATAGCTACATTTCCGCTACCGCTGATCACAACGGTCTTCCCTGCAAAAGAAGTACCATGTTCTTTTAACAATGCTTCTGTAAAATAGCAAAGTCCATAGCCGGTTGCTTCCGTACGGACAAGTGATCCGCCCCATTTTAAACCTTTTCCAGTAAGGGTACCAGTGAATTCGTTACGCAAGCGTTTATATTGACCAAACATGTAACCAATTTCACGAGCGCCAACGCCGATATCTCCAGCAGGAACATCTGTATCAGGCCCGATATGGCGTGAAAGCTCCGTCATGAAACTCTGGCAGAAACGCATAACTTCGCCATCGCTCTTACCTTTTGGATCAAAGTCACTACCGCCTTTGCCTCCGCCCATCGGTAGGGTAGTTAAAGCATTTTTAAAGATTTGTTCAAATCCTAAGAATTTGATGATGCTGACATTGACAGATGGATGGAAACGAAGACCTCCTTTGTAAGGACCAATCGCCGAATTGAATTCGATACGATAGCCACGGTTCACTTGTACCTTTCCATTATCGTCGACCCAAGGTACACGGAAGATGATCTGGCGTTCCGGTTCTACGATACGATCAAAAATACCATTTTCAATGTATTCCGGATGTTTTTCTGCGACCGGCTCCAATGAAGTTAATACTTCTGTCACTGCTTGAATGAATTCTTTGTCGTTTGGATTGCGCTGAATGACACGATCCAAAGTGCTTTGTAAAACGTTCATCAATATTCCCTCCTCATAAAAACAGATTTATTATAGCGCAAAAGAAAGAAAAATGAAATAGTTTTGCAAAACATTTTCAATTATTGAAATTATTTTCATTATCTATGCTACATATTTAAATGCATGAGACATCAAACATGAAAAGCAAGCATATATGTTTTTTTCAATGGAATAGACCTGCTTTTAATCGAAAGAATTTGACAATTCTTGGATGAAGTTCGCGTTACTATTGCTTTGGGTGAGAAGATGAATGCCACAGAGATAAAAAAAGGACAAAGTGCCCACGTGATTGCGCTGCATCATCCCCTTTTGCAAAGAGAGCGTTTGATCTCGTTGGGGATCAGCAAAGGAGCTATACTGACTTATCACACGACGACTTTATTCCATAATCCGATCCTATTTGAGGTTGAAGATCGCCTGGTTGCCATTCGGCGAAGCGACGCTGTCTTGATCGAGGTGCTAGGTTCATGAAGCATTATACGATTGCGTTGGTTGGGAATCCTAATGTAGGCAAAAGTGCATGGATCAATCAGCTGGCAAATGAAAATTTTAAAGTTGGTAATTGGCCTGGCGTAACAGTAGAAAAGAAAGAGGCAGTCTGCATCGAACAAGAAAATTGTTATCATTTTATCGATTTACCGGGAACCTATTCGTTACAAGAAAATCGAGATGAAGGAAGGATTACCGCACATTTCTTACAGAAAGAACGGATCGATCTCATTCTCAACGTTTGCGATAGCTTGTCTTTGAAAAGAAGCCTGCGCTTGACATTACAGCTGCGAGAGCTACAGCTACCGATGGTTATCGTTTGCGGTTATGCAGATGTTGCAAGACGAAGAGGAATTGAGGTTGACTCTGCGTACTTACAAAAGTGTTTAGGTATCGATGTTTGTTTCTTGAGCGCCCATGAGCGCAGACATCGTCAGATCTTATGGCAAATGATCAAGGAGCGAATACAGAAAAAATGCAGTTATCCGCCAATATATGGGAGGGCTTTGGCTTCATCCATCACAATGTTACAGGATCGTTTATCTTGTACGGTCAAAGAGGAACGATTGCGTAACAGCAAGATCTATGCTTTTTTCCGTAAAGAATACGTGGAAGGACTTTCACAAGAAATGTATCGCTGGCAGGATTCTTTTACGATGGAGTTTGTCTGGACGCGTTATGATGCGCTGATCGATGAGCTTTTAGCACAATCGTATCGACAGCGTAAACCGATGAAAGCGTATGGCCTGCTTGATCGTCTCTTGCTTCATCCTTTATTAGCGTATCCACTTTGCCTGTTGTTTTTTTATTGGTTTTTACAAATGGTTTTCAAAGGAAGTACGCCATGGAGTGATTATTTACGTTTGCTTTCACAGGATTACCTCGTTCCTTATATCCGTTATTGGTTGCGTTACGCACCAAGCGTCTTCAGTGATTTTTTATGCGATGGAATCGTTCAAGCGATGGCAGGTGTTCTCAGCTTTGTGCCTTTGATGGGCACCTTATATTTCTGGATCGCTTTTTTGGAGGAAAGTGGCTATTATGCAAGAATCGCTTTTCTATGTGATCGGCTGATGTCTTATTTTCACCTTAGCGGTAAAGCATTCTTAGCCCTTCTGTTGGGAGCTGGTTGCAATGTCCCTGGGGTCATCGCTTCACGTTCATTAGAAACACAAAAACAGCGCATTCTGACAGCATTACTGGTTCCTTTTATTTCCTGTGGAGCCCGTTTGCCGATCTATTTGTTGTTTTGTGCCAGTTTTTTTAAAGGGAAGGAAGCCATCGTTGTCGCTTCATTATATGGATTAGGACTATTTGTCGCTTTTTTCTGCGCATGGATCTTGACGAAGTTCACGCAGTTTCAAGAAACGAGCATTCAAGTGTTTGAGCTACCTCCTTACCGTATACCTTCTATTCGCGTGTTGGGAAAGTCGGCCGCGGAAGAATGCTGGAATTACGTGAAAAAGGCGTTTCGCGTTGTTCTCTTGGTCATGATTGTGTTATGGAGCTTCAGCTATTTTCCGACAGGTGAAAAAGAGCAGAGTTATCTAGCAAAGGCTGCACAACGCGTATCCTTTCTCTTTGAACCACTGGGATTTGGCGATCGGTGGGAATGTGTCGCTGCTTTGCCGGGAGGTATCGTCGCAAAAGAAAGTATATTGGCGTTTCTCTATCCGCAAGAAGCTGTCCATATGCGCGCTCCTGATCTTGCGAGGGACGTACAAGAGATAGTAGAAAAAGGAGTGGAGAGCGCACAGGCATCACTTTTTTTACTAGAGAAGGAAGAAACGACCACCCAGGCAGTACGATTATGGGAAGGCGATGACGCTCCATTAAAAGCATATAGCTTTTTGGTTTTTGTTTTATTGAGCATTCCTTGCGTAATGACACTTTCAGCGATTCGTTCTCTTTACGGAAGAAAACTGATGCTGTATGCGATTGTCATGATGTGCATCATTCCATACGTTCTGTCATTTTTGATTTATCAGGGAATCTCTTTTCTATGGTTGCTACGCTCAATCATGTAATAAACAAAAATGTTTTCATTTTTTATAGTAATCCTACATTATGTGATAAAATGGGCAATCACACTTGTTTATTAAGTGATTAGTATGCTATTATTATATAGGTTAAGCAGTGAGCTTACACCCGAGAATCATAGACGAAGGAGGAACTGAAATGGATGTAGTTTCTATTTTGTCTGGAGGGTTTGCAGGTCTTGTCATTGGAATTATCGCTATGAAAATTTATTCCAAGGCAGGGTTAAATAAGGATCAGCAGAAGGCTGCTCAGTTGTTGGATCAAGCGTCGATCAAAGCGGATGCAACGATCAAACAAGCTATACTGGATGGCCGTACACAGGTACATGAACTGAAGATTGAAGCAGAAAAAGAAATCAAGGAACGCAAGCAAGAAGTCACAAAAATGGAAAATAAATTGCTGCGCAGAGAAGATAACTTGAACTTCCGAGATGAAGCTTTAACTGCAAAAGAAAAACAAATTGATCAAAAAAGTACACAGCTGTCTGAAAAATTGGCATCTCTGGATGAAAAAGAGAAAGAATTGCAGGCAAAGATTGATGTTCAAATCAAAGAATTGGAACGCGTTGCCGCAATGAGTTCGACAGAGGCGAAAGCAGAACTGTTTTCCGTTGTTGAAAAACGAATGGAACAGGAAACGATCGCTTATATCAAAGATAAGGAAGAAGATGCGAAAGCGAAGGCTGATGACATTGCACGTAATATCATCGCTTTAGCTGTACAGCGTCTATCGCAGGATGAATCAGCCGAACGTACGGTATCCGTCGTTTCTTTGCCAAGCGAAGAGATGAAGGGACGTATCATCGGACGTGAAGGACGTAATATCAAGGCGATCGAACAGGCAACAGGCGTTGATCTGATCATTGATGATACGCCGGAAACGATCACCGTGTCCTGTTTTAACCCGATCCGTCGTGAGATCGCTCGTCTGTCTTTGGAATATCTGATCAAGGATGGACGTATCCAGCCAGGACGTATCGAAGAAGTAGTGAATAAAGTTCGCCGAGAAATTGATAACAATATCATGAAAGTGGGCGAAGAAACCGTATTTAAGCTAGGAATCGGCAAGATTGATCGTGAGATCATCAAACTGATCGGACGCTTGAAATATCGTTACTCTTATGGACAAAATGCTTTGCAGCACAGCATTGAGGTTGCTAATTTAACTGGAATGATGGCTGCAGAATTAGGATTGAATCAACAGTTGGCAAAACGTGCCGGTCTGCTTCATGACATCGGTAAAGCGTTAGATTATGAAGTGGAAGGAAGTCATATTGAGCTAGGTTATAAATTCTGTAAAAAACATGGAGAACGTGAAGTTGTCCTGAATGCGATACAATCGCATCATGGTGAAGTAGAGACAAAGTATCTCATCAGCAATCTCGTCATTGCGGCGGATACGATCAGTGCCGCTCGTCCTGGTGCACGTTATGAGGCATTACAGAATTACATTAATCGTCTGGAAGAATTGGAAAAGATTTCAAAGAGCTTTGACGGAGTAGAATCCTCTTATGCAATACAGGCTGGACGCGAAGTTCGTGTCATGGTCGTACCTGATAAATTGGATGATCTTGCATGTCATCGCTTGGCTCGTGATATTCGTGATAAGATCGAGGCAGAACTGACCTATCCGGGACAGATCAAAGTAACGGTCATTCGAGAAGTGAGAGCCAGCGAATTGGCAAAATAACATGAGAGTGCTATTTATCGGTGATATCGTCGGTAGTGTAGGTAGGGAAATGGTACAGTACCATCTCCCTCTTTTAAAATCAGAATATGCATTGGATTTTATCGTTGCTAATGGAGAAAATGCTGCGCATGGAAAAGGAATCACTCGCCGTATCTATAATCAGTTAGTAGGATTTGGTATCGATGCCTTGACGATGGGAAACCATACGTTTGCAAAAGGTGATCTCTTCAATTTTATTGATGAAGCCCATCGATTGGTTCGTCCGGCTAATTTGGATCCAGTGGATCCGGGTAAGGGCGTGCGCATCTTTGATGTAAAGGGACTCAAGCTTGCAATCGTGAATTTATGCGGAGAGATATTTATGCACGATGTCGTGGAATCTCCTTTTCAGACCATGGAGCGTATTTTAAAAGAAACGCAAGCAGATCTCTACTTTGTCGATCTGCATGCCGAAGCGACGAGTGAAAAGATTGCATTTACTTACGCCTTCAGTAAACGCGTACAGGTTATTGTTGGAACACATACCCATGTTCAGACGGCAGATGAGCGAATCGTCAATGGGACAGCTGCGATTTCTGATTTAGGGATGTGTGGTGCATATACCAGCGTATTGGGCAGAGATGTCAATGAAATTGTGACTCGTTTTACTACAGACGAAAAAACGCGGTATACGATTGCGGAAGGTCCCGGTATCTTCTGTGGCGTGGTGGTGGAAATCGATGAAGATTTGCGTCAGGCAACATCGATCCAGCGCATTCAGATTCGTCCAAAAGAAGAAGAAAAGTTTTCGCTTTAGCGCGTAATAAGAGAATAAAGAAGGTGAGATGACCAATTGTCTCACCTTTTTTATGGATCTTTTATCATTGTAAGAAGTCAAAAAGAGTTGAGGTTTTAATTTGCTCAAAGTATAATCCCAAGTTTGACACCTAAAAGATTAAGAAACTCAAGAATGTTCTTTAAA
>CBCTZR010000015.1:0-35666 GCA_965151435.1 uncultured Merdibacter sp.
TAAGAAAAAACGGATTCTGAAATCATGTTTTTAAGTGCGCTCTTTTCTCTTTTTTTACATTTATATAGTATCACCAATTCATTGAAATAGGTAAAGAAATGTATTCAAATCCTGTCAATATCTTAATAAAACGGAAGTTTCTTTAAAAACGGAAACTTCTTTAGAATTTGAGCTTGAAAAATATAAAAAGACCCTCCACAACAATAACGAGATTGTTGCTTTTGAGGATCTAATAAAATCAGTTGATTATTAGGAATTCTTTGATAATCCCATGATCTCATCTTTAAAGATGCGAGCATCCATTTCTTTAAGATCGGCAGCGATTGCAGGTCGGAATTCCATATGTGCCAATACATCTTTCTCCAAATCGATACCCGGAGCGATCTCTGTCAATGTCAACACACCGTCAATCAACTCCAATACAGCACGTTCAGTAATATAGAGAACTTTTTGACCTGTCTGTGCAGCATACTCTGCTGCAAAGGTTACCTGTTCTACATCTTGGATAAATTTCTTTACTTTTCCTTCTTGAAGAATATGTAGTTTTCCATCGGCAACTTCTACCTTTAAACCACTTGCAGTAAACGTTCCGCAGTAGATGACCACCGGTGCCGTTTGAGTGATATTGATAAATCCACCGCAACCGGCAATCTTTGGTCCAAAACGGGACACGTTGATATTACCAAAACGATCACATTCCGCAAGGCCTAAAAATGCCTGGTTTAAACCGCCGCCATCATAAAAATCAAACTGATAAGGCTGATCGATGATTGCATCTGGATTTGTACAAGTACCAAAAGCTGTTCCAGCCATAGGCACTCCGCCGATACCACCTGCTTCAACTGTCAATTTTAAACCTGGTAAACCTTCTTCATTGGCAACATTTGCAATACCCTCAGGCATACCAATTCCTAAATTGATGATTGCGCTAGGATCTAATTCCATCGCAGCACGACGGCAGATTACCTTACGCTCGTTTAGTTTCATCGGAGGAATGGAATCAACAGGTACTTTCACTTCTCCGCTCAATGCCGGATTATATTGACCAGCATAAGTCTGCCAGTGATTTTCTGGACGTGAAACAACGATGCCATCCACATAAATACCTGGAATCTTTACCTTACGAGGATCCAATGTACCATTCTTTACCACCTTTTCCACCTGCAACAAGACGATACCACCAGAGTTTTTTGCGGCTTGTGCAATCGATAAAGAATCTAACGTCGCCGCCTCTTTCTCCATCGTTGCATTTCCATCTTCATCACAGTATGTCGCACGAATCAATGCCACATTGACCGGGAATGATTTATAACGAAGCCATTCCTCACCATCCATCTCGATTAGTTCAACCAGATCGTCTTTTGTGCGCTCATTCATCTTGCCACCTTCGACACGTGGATCGACAAACGTCTTCAAGCCGATCTTTGTAATTACACCTGGACGATGTCCAGCAATTTCACGAAACATCAAAGAGATCGTACCAAGAGGAAGATTATATCCTTCCACTTTGTTCTCAAATACCAGACGTTGCAATTTTGGGATCAATCCCCAGTGACCGCCGATAATGCGTTTTAAGAGACCTTCATAACCGATCTTATTTAAACCTAACGCATCCGTACCATCACCGATTCCAGCAGAGAACATGATTGTCAGATCACGTGGATGTCCACTCTTTAGAAAGCTCTCTTCGATTCCAACCGAAAACTCCTGTGGATGTCCAGATCCGATAAATCCGCCAATACCGACAGTTGCCCCGTCTGGAATCATAGAAACAGCCTGTTCTAGACTGATAATTTTACTCATTTTACCAACACCTTTTCATTTGTTATTTATTAGAGAATTGTTTATCTTTCACTTTTTCCAAGAAGCAAGTCATACCATAGGTCTGATCTTCCGTTGCAAAACAGTTTGAGAACTCTTCTACTTCAATTGCGATACCACCATCGATATCTGTCTGTAACCCGTTATTGATTGCTTTTTTTGCATAGGCTACCGCAATAGGTGCATTCTTAGCAATGCCTGCAGCCATTTTCATAACAGTTGGCAGCAATTCTTCAGCAGCGACTACTTTGTTGACCAAACCGATTTCCGCAGCGCGATCAGCTTTGATATTACGTGCAGTATAGATCATTTCTTTTGCAATTCCTGCACCGACTAAACGAGCTAAACGCTGTGTACCACCAAAACCAGGAGTGATTCCCAATCCTACTTCCGGCTGACCAAATACAGCATTCTCTGAAGCAACACGAATATCACAGCTCATTGCTAATTCGCATCCACCACCAAGAGCAAAGCCATTGACAGCAGCGATTACAGGGCAACGGAATGTTTCAATTTTACGGAAAACTTCATTACCAAATTTTCCATAGATAGCAGCTTCTTCAACGCTCTTATCTTTCATCTCAGCGATATCTGCACCTGCGACGAATGATTTTTCACCAGCGCCGGTAATAACCAATGCGTATACATCCTTATCTGCGGCAACCTCATCTAATGCGGCATTTAATTCTGTCAAAACTTGCGTACTTAATGCATTCAATGCTTTTGGACGATTGATCGTAATGGTCGCAACATGACCTTCTTTTGCGATTAAAATTGTTTCCATGAATATTTCCTACCTTTCTTTTGAAAAAGTGAATCCACTAATTCTTATATAAACAAGATGGATTCACTTTTTTGATCAAATGTTATTTGCTGTAATCGTAGAATCCGATACCGCTCTTCTGGCCTAATTTGCCACCGCGAACCATTTTTCTCAGCAGCGTGCAGCAACGATATTTCGGATCATGCGTCTCAGCGAAGAGAACGTCCATGATAGCAACGACAATATCCAAACCAATTAGATCTCCTAATGCTAAAGGACCCATCGGATGATTTGCACCAAGTTTCATCGCTGTATCGATGTCTTCAACGGATGCAATTCCTTCCTGTAAGATGAAAGCAGCTTCGTTGATCATTGGAACTAAGATACGGTTTACTACGAAACCTGGACCTTCTGCTACTTCTACAGGTGTCTTTCCTAAAGACTTGCTGATTTCGATGATGGCATCTTTCGTTTCAGCAGGTGTATTGATACCAGAGATGACTTCAACCAGTTTCATACGATCTGCAGGATTGAAGAAATGCATACCGATTACATTGTGTTTGATACCCTTTGCAATTTCTGTTACTGACAGAGAAGATGTGTTTGTAGCAAAAATGCAGTCTTCTTTACAGATTTCATCCAAAGTCGTAAACAATTCTTTCTTCGTATTCATGATTTCAAGAACTGCTTCTACGATCAAATCGCAATCAGAAAGATCTTCGTAAACGCCAGCTTTTAAATTTCCTTTAATCTCAGCAGCTTTTTCAGCTGTCATCTTTTCGCGGCTTACCAGTTTATCCAGTTTTTTAGCGATCTTATCGATACCGCCCTGTGCCCATTCGATTTTGATGTCGCATACTGTAACATCATAGCCGTTTGTAGCAAATGCATTTGCGATGCCCTGACCCATTGTTCCGGCACCAATAACTCCAACTTTTTTCATGATAAAGAATTCTCCTCTCTTTTATTATGTGAATAATACGCTGATTTATGCTTTTTTCGCTGCGATAATCTCATCTTTCAACAAAGGCAGGATCTCTTTTACATCACCGATGAAGCCCATGTTTGCAATGGAGAAGATCTCAGCCTGTGGATCACGGTTGATCGCGATGATCATATCGGATTTCTCCATACCAGCAACGTGCTGGCAAGCTCCGGAGATACCACAAGCGATATAGAGGGAAGGACGAACCGTCTTACCTGTCTGTCCAACCTGAATAGCTTTATCAGCATATCCATCATCGACAACAGCACGAGAAGCGCACATTTCTCCACCTAATTCTTCAGCAACCGCTTTGACCAGATCCAAGCAGTCTTCTGCACCACGGCCAGCACCTACCAAGATATCAGCTTTTGTAATATCCACACCTTCGATTACTTTTTCAATAACTTCTTTCACAACCACTTTTGGATCAGTATCCGTCCATTCTGGTGTAAATGTGATCACTTCGCCAGTTCTGCTTGCATCTGGAGCGTCCATAGCAAATACGTTTGGACGAATCGTTGCCATCTGCGGACGAGTGTTTGGACAGATGATCGTACCGAACAGGTTACCGCCAAATGTTGGACGAGTAACTAGCAACAAAGCTTCCCCGTCAGCTACTTTTGTCTGATCCATTTCAATCTTAGTAGCATCTGCAGTCAGACCTGCATTCAAACGAGCAGCTACGCGTGGTGCTAAATCACGTCCTAATACAGTTGCACCTGTCAAGAATGAATCTGGTTTGAATGTGTTGATCACCTGTGTCAACGCATCAGCATAGAACTGTGTAGAATAGCCTTCCAACAAAGCATCATCCACAACGATTACTTTATCCGCACCATGTGCAATTACTTCATTTGCTTTGTCAGCAATATTATGACCTAATAATACACCGACAACCTGGAAGCCTAAGCTTGGGATCGAAGCAACTAATTTTCTAGCTTCAGAGATCAACTCATACCCTACGTTGGCAATAACGCCGTTTTTCTGTTCTAC
The DNA here is from genome assembly GCA_965151435.1 of uncultured Merdibacter sp. GTDB lineage: Bacteria > Bacillota_I > Bacilli_A > Erysipelotrichales > Erysipelotrichaceae > Merdibacter. The sequence continues at coordinate 4,563 of CBCTZR010000015.1, forward strand.
AAATACGTAAATGTCTTTGTATCCTTCAAATTTAGCCATTTCTTTCTTCCTCCTATTTCGTGATGATCTGCTTTTCTTTCAATGTCTTTGCGATCAATTTAGCAGCATCTGCAGCCGGCATATCGAATGTTTCTGTTTCAGCTGAAACATCTTTTGTAAAGGTTGCGTGTACTTTTGTAGGAGAACCAGCTAAACCAACCAGACTTTCATCGATTCCCAGATCGTCAAATGTGAAGATCGTCAACTCTTTAGAGAAAGAATCCACGATATCGTTGCAGTTCATATAACGAGGTTCGTTCATTCCGCTCAATGTCGTCAATACACATGGCAGTTTTGCCTCGATGATCTCTTCGCAGTCTTCTAATGATTTCTTTACAGTAACTGTCGTATCGTTCAAATCGATGATTTCATCCACATAAGTAACCTGAGGGATTCCTAAACGCTCTGCAGTCTGCGGACCTACCTGAGCAGTATCACCATCGATTGCCTGACGACCAGCGATAATCAGATCATAACCGATCTTCTTCAAAGCGCCTGCTAATGTCGTAGACGTAGCACATGTATCGGCACCACCAAATTTACGGTCTGTGATCAATACACATTCATCTACACCGCGCGCATACAGTTCTTTGAGCATGTCGCCCGCTTGTCCAGGACCCATGCTGACAGCAACAACCGTTGCCCCCATCTTTTCTTTTAACTGTAAAGCTGCTTCAACACCAGCTAAATCATCTGGGTTGATGATGCTTGGTACACCAGCACGAATCAAGGTACCAGTTACCTTGTCTACACGGATTTCCGTTGAATCCGGTACTTGTTTTACAAGAACGATAATTTTCATGATTTTCGTTTCCTTTCTTTCTCTATTTTATTACTTCAACATTGCGCCGCTGATAACCATGCGCTGTACTTCAGATGTACCTTCGTAGATTTCTGTGATTTTTGCATCACGGAACATTCTCTCTACCGGATAATCACGTGTATAACCATAACCACCCATCAACTGAATCGCTTTTGTTGTAACTTCCATTGCTACTTCTGAAGTGAACAGTTTTGCTTTTGCAGCTTCTACAGAATAAGGCATTCCTTTTTCTTTCTTCATTGCTGCATCATATACTAACCAACGTGCAGCATCCACTTTTGTCTGCATATCTGCCAATTGGAACTGCGTGTTCTGGAATTTAGCAATTGCACGTCCAAACTGTTTACGAGACTTCACATAAGGAACAACTTCATCAATTGCACCTTGAGCGATACCCAATGCCTGCGCAGCGATACCAATACGTCCACCGTCCAATGTCATCATGGCGATCTTGAAGCCTTTTCCTTCCTGACCTAACAGATGATCTTTGCTCAAACGTACATTATTGAAGATCAATTCACTCGTAGCGCTACCGCGAATACCTAATTTTTTCTCATGCTGACCAACGGTAAAGCCTGGCATTCCTTTTTCTACGATGAATGCAGAAATACCGTGTGTACCTTTTGTCTTATCTGTCATTGCAAAAATGATATAGACATCAGCTTCACCAGCATTCGTGATAAAGATCTTTGTACCATTCAAAATGTAATCTTCACCATCTTTTACTGCTGTTGTCTGCTGACCAGCTGCATCTGTACCTGCGTTTGGTTCAGTTAAACCGAATGCAGCAAGTTTTTCACCTGTACACAGTTCTGGCAAATATTTTGCCTTTTGCTCTGGTGTACCAAATTGAGCGATCGGCCAAGTACCTAATGATGTATGAGCAGATAATACAACTCCGGTCGTACCGCACTTTTTGCTCAATTCCTCAACAGCGAGGATATAGCACAGATAATCTGCACCTGCTCCTCCATATTCACGAGAATATGGGATACCCAGCATTTTGCATGCCTTCATTTTTTCAACGGTTTCTCTTGGGAAACGTTCTTCTTCGTCGACTTCAGCTGCAAGAGGCTTTACTTCTTTTTCAGCGAATTCAGCGAATAGCTTCTTCATCATTTGTTGTTGTTCTGTTAACATGAAGTCCATAATGTTCTCCTCCTTGAATAAATGAACCTAGATTGTGTGTCTGATTCATCTTCACATAATCCTATATAATTTTATCCCTTTCACTGATAAGCGTCAACAAGTTTGTTAAAATTTTAACAAACAAAAAAGTGTGAATTGTTCACTTTTTCACAAAAAGCAAAAAAGTGCAAAATATGAAGTAAATGTAACCGCTTTTATCCTATTATCTATATTTTGATAACAATTTTCAGGGTGATTTTTCCATTTGAAAGCGCCTTTCATTCATCTCTTATTTCTACATATGACAAAAGCTTGTGAAAAAAATATTTAGTTGTTGACTTCTCTTTCTGCGTTCGTTAAACTGAAGCTGAATGATGAATTTCATCAAGTGAAAGGAGTAGATAAAGATGAGAAAAGCGTACATTGTTGCTGCAAAAAGAAGTGCAATCGGCAGCTTTATGGGAGGATTGACAAATATCGCTCTCGTTGATCTGGGTGCAGCAGTTTTAAAGGAAACCATCCAACAAGCAGGCATTGATCCAAAGAATATCGATGAAGTATTAGTGGGAAATGTCATTGCAGCTGGACTGGGACAAAACATTGGCCGACAAGTTTCAATCGCTGCCGGAATCCCGGTAGAAGTATGTGCACAAAGCATCAATATGCTTTGCGGAAGCGGCTTAAAAGCCGTCATGGAAGCAACTCTGCGTATTCAGGCAGGTTTTGGTGACATTTATGTTGCCGGAGGTGTAGAATCGATGACAAACGCTCCATTCTTAGTTCCGAGCAAGATCCGCAACGGTGTAAAAATGGGCGATATGAAATTGGTTGACAGCATGTTGCATGATGGATTAACCGATGGTATGTATAACATCCACATGGGTGTAACAGCAGACAACATCGCAAAAAAATATAACATTTCCCGTGAAGATCAAGATGCATTCGCTTATGCTTCACAACAAAAAGCGATTGCAGCGATCGACAGCGGACGATTTAAAGATGAGATCGTACCGGTAGAGGTTCCAGGCAGAAAAGGCGCTATCAATATTTTTGATACCGATGAACATCCAAACCGTACGACGACATTGGAAAAAATGGCAAAGCTCCGTCCAGCATTCAATGCAGATGGTACGGTTACTGCCGGTAATGCATCTGGTATCAACGATGGAGCCAGCTTCACGATTGTCGTCAGCGAAGACGCATTGAAAAAATATAATCTAAAACCAATGGCTGAAATCATTGGATTTGGACAAGGCGGTGTAGATCCACGCGTCATGGGACTGGGTCCAACTCCAGCAATCCTCAACGCTTTAAAATATGCAGACATGAAGATTGAAGACATGGAATTGATTGAACTCAATGAAGCCTTTGCTGCTCAATCGCTGGGAGTCATTCATGAACTGGAAGAAGCGACTGGAATGGATCGCGACGCATTCATGGCAAAGACAAACGTTAATGGCGGTGCTATCGCTTTAGGACATCCGGTCGGTGCATCTGGCAACCGTATTTTGGTCACTCTACTCTACGAAATGGCAAAACGTGATGTTAAGGTTGGCCTTGCCTCCCTATGCATTGGTGGCGGACAAGGATGTGCGGTCATCGTAAAACGTCCATGATCGGATAAGAATAGGCGGTTTGATTTGTTCGACCGCTTTTCTTTTTTTGAATCATCAATTCATATAGCAACAAAAGCTATAAATTATAAGAAAAGCTCCCTTTCCCTAACTTGACAAAACATTCACAATTCGTTACTATTTATCTGTGAATGCGCAATAAGCGCGAAGAGAGGAAAGACAGGTAGAGAATATGAGAAAATCTTATATCGTAAGTGCAAAGCGTACAGCTATCGGTAGCTTCCTTGGCGGTTTGGCAACTGTTAAGCCAAAAGACATGGGTAGCGAAGTCGTAAAAGCTCTGTTGGCTGACGCAAACGTAGCACCAGAAAACGTTGATGAATTAATTTGTGGTAACGTATTAGGTGCTGGTTTGGGACAGAACATCGGACGTACCATCGCATTAGAGGCAGGTATTCCGGAAACTGTATGTTCCCATTCCGTAAACATGGTATGTGGTTCAGGATTGCGTACCGTAATGGAAGCAGTGATGTCCATCCAGTGCGGATTCAATGACATCGTCGTTGCCGGTGGTGTGGAATCTATGTCCGGTGCTCCTTATCTGATTCCAGCAAACACACGTACTGGAAATAAGATGGGCAACTTCACAGCTGTTGACCACATGATCTACGATGCATTAACAGATGCACGTGCAAATATCCACATGGGTGTCACAGCTGAAAACATCGCCAAAAAATATAACATCACGCGCGAACAGCAAGATGAATTTGCTTATGCTTCTCAGCAAAAAGCAATTGCTGCAGTAGATAGCGGACGTTTCAAAGATGAAATCGTTCCAATTACGATTCATCTGAAAAAACAGGATGTCGTATTCGACACAGACGAACATCCAAACCGTAAATCAAATCCAGAAAAATTAGCAAAATTGCGTCCTGCATTCATTAAAGAAGGTACTGTTACAGCTGGTAATGCTTCTGGTATCAATGATGGTGCTTCCTTCGTGTTAGTAGCTAGTGAAGATGCTGTTAAGAAATACAACCTGACGCCACTGTGTGAAATCATCGGTATCGGTCAAGGCGGAGTTGATCCATTGACAATGGGACTTGGACCTACACCAGCAATTCGTAATGCTCTGAACTACGCTGGACTGAAATTAGATGATATGGACTTAGTTGAACTCAACGAAGCATTCGCAGCTCAGTCTTTAGGTGTTCTCCATGAATTAGAAGAAGAACATGGCATCGATCTGAAGAAGTTCATGGAAAAAGTAAATGTAAACGGTGGTGCCATTGCATTAGGACATCCAGTCGGAGCTTCTGGAAACCGTATCCTCGTATCTTTGATCCACGAAATGATCAAACGCGATGCAAAAGTCGGACTTGCTTCCCTGTGCATCGGCGGCGGACAGGGTTGTGCCGTTATCGTAAAACGTCCTTAATCAGAAACGAACTTTTAATCCCGAAAGCACAAAGCTTCGGGATTTTTTTTGGAGGTATGACATGATCTTAGAAACAAAACGATTATATTTAAGAGAACTTACTACAGCCGATCTCCCCTCTTTATCCGCTATCTTGCAAGATGAGGACGTAATGTACGCTTATGAACATGCCTTTAGTGATCAAGAAGTCAATGATTGGTTGCAAAAACAGTTGCAACGTTATCAAAGAGATGGTTTTGGCTTATGGGCAGTCCTTTGTAAAAGCGATGATCAATTCATTGGTCAATGTGGAATTACTTTACAGAACTGTGATGGAATATGGGTCAAAGAAGTCGGTTATCTTTTTGCAAAAGCCTATTGGCATCAAGGCTATGCAACGGAAGCAGCACAAGCTTGTTGTCAATATGCTTTTGAGCATCTTCATACGGATGAAGTTTATGCCATCATCCGTGATACGAATCAAGCATCAATCCATGTCGCCTTACGATTAGGGATGCAGCCAAAAGTGCGTTTGATCAAGCATTATTATGGAATGGAGATGCCACATATTGCATATCTACTAAAAAAACGAGAAAATATTTAAAATTTTGCAACCTTTTTGCGAATTTATCGGTATATAAGGTGAAAAGGATGGGATGGAGATTTTTATGGAAGATCGAAAAATTATCGCTTTATACTGGAAACGGGATGAAACAGCAATTGCGGAAACCAAGAAAAAGTACGATCGTTATCTCTTTAAGATCGCACATAATATACTCAATGATTCCTTCGATAGTGAGGAATGCGTCAATGATGCTTATCTAAAAGCATGGAATTCGATTCCACCGCAATCCCCTAAGCATCTATCCTTATATTTGGCAAAAATCACAAGAGAACGATCCATTGATCACTGGCGGATGAAAAATCGGATCAAACGCCATTCATCACAATATGCAATCTCTCTTTCGGAATTAGAAACTTGTGTAGGTACATCGTCTTCCAGCAAAGAAGAAGTAGATCTTACGTTGTTAAAAGAAACGATCCAATCATTTTTAGATACACTACCAGAGGAAGAACGTTGCATTTTTATCGAACGCTATTATTTTATGGATCCTCTTGCAGAGATCGCAAAACGCCATGCATTCTCTGCTTCTAAAACAAAAAGTCTTTTGCATCGAATACGAAATCAATTAAAAAATCATTTGCAGAAGGAGGGGTATACTTTATGAAAAAAGAAGAATTGATGGAAGCTATTGGTATGATCGATGATCTCTACCTATTACAAGCACAAACTTATCGAGACACTACCCAGATCTCTCATAAAAAAATATATGCGGCATGGTTAAAAACAGCTATTGCCTGTATAGTTGTATTGTTCGTTTCCATTTATGTATTCTATACGAATGGGCTGATTCAAGAACAATCGGTTGATCAACCATCAATCTCACAAACATCAAAGCTGCCAACAATCACATTGAACGATCTGGCATCCGATGGCTTTGGATACCCGATCGAACAATGCCTTTCCCCATCTGATTTTGTAAACGGGAATCCATGGAATGAAACACTCTCGATTTCCTCTCTACCAGTCTTCCAAAATAACCTTACTTATGATGCACAATATAGAGTCAGCGGCTATTCTATAGATAATATGAAAAAAGAGCTGTTCAACGTTGCAGATCGTTTGAACATTCCAAGTGAACAACTGCAGATCCAGACGGATTGTACACCGTATTACGCATTCATACAAACAGAAAATGAAACATGCAAAATCAGCGTAGATCATGCTCTGAGAACACAGATCACATTTAAAAATGGCATCTTGCTTCCAAAAGATTTACAGTCTTTATCTCTAAACAATTACGAAAACAATCTAAAAATTGCAGAATATATCCAAACTGCATATGCGGACTTGATCAATATGCAAAATCCTCAAATAGATGTAAATGGCGGAGGTTGCGACATCTATGGAGACAGGATGTATAACATTTCTTTCTATGACAAAGGAGAAACAACCGAAGAAAGCATCTTGAATTATAACTTTCGTACCGTTGATTTTTTTGTAGAAGATGGACGGCTGCTGATCGTCACCTTCCACCATACCGACCTATCGTCTTATATAGCCAACTATCCGATCATATCGGTTGATGAAGCAACCGAATTGCTACAAAAAGGAAACTATCTTACTTCTATCCCTGCCGATTTGATCAAAGACGATGCATCCATCACAAAAGTTGAACTCATTTATCGACATGACGAACCCGCACAATACTCTGCTGATCAACCGCTATATCTTGCTCCATATTATTGTTTTACCATAGAAGTCAAAAAAGAAGCACAAGCAGAAGGTGCAACTTCCTATGGATATTATTACGTTCCTGCGATTTCTGAGGAATACATCGATACGATGCCTTCGAATGGTTCCATTCCAACTACGAACAAAAAATGAAGCTATCCGTTATTGATAGAAGAAACATGTAATCATTTTCTTACAATTTTACGCTATTTATAGTATAATTTTCATGCATTGCATAAATGTTCGTTTATTTATATGTTCGATTCATTCAAAGGAGGGCATTTATCATGACTAGAAAACTGTAACGAAATCTTTTACTGATTTTCAGTTTATGCATCATGCTTTTTATCCTTATGGTAGCCTTATTTCTGCTTCAGCCTTCAGAAAGTCACCTTTTGGCAAATGTTCAAAATCATACAGATAAAATCAATGTGATCGCCTCAACCAGCATAGATGATCATTTTGTTGAAAAATATGGGCAGACAAAGCTCGAAGAACGCATTGACACGTATTTATCCGAAAATGGAATCAGCACAGATTCCTTGCAGTATTGTATAGAAGATCTTGAGACTCATACACGCTATACACATGATGCTGATCAGAATGTCTTTGCGGCAAGTGTGTATAAATTACCTTTGGCAATGATCTATTATGAAAAAATAAATAATGGAGAATTCACACTGGATACTCTATTTACCTATGAAGCATCTCATTATGAAATAGGAGGTCCCATCGGTTCCGACTATCAGGCAGGAGATCAAATCCCTTTAAGTGAACTGTTGCATGATTTGATTATCTATTCTGATAATACGGCTGGACATATCCTATTTGAAAACTTAGGAGGTTGGGTAAGCTTTAAAGAAGCGATTACAAAATACAGCAATACTACGCAAGAAGACTATTTCTATTCAGGTGAGAATGTGCTTAATGCTTCCTATGTTTCCGATGTCCTTGCCTATCTCTATACGAACAGCGATCAATTTACACAATTGCTCACTGATTTAAAAAATGCAAAACCTGATGAATATCTTGCTGCAAGTGTTGATGCAGAAATCGCTCAAAAATACGGCTACTACGACGTGTATAATAATGTGGCCGGTATCGTATATGGACAACATCCATACAGTATCGTGATCTTTACTTCACTAGGCACTCAGAGTACGGCTATCAGAGATATCAATGCCATCTGTTATGCTTATTTTAACGATGAAAACTAGAATATAAAAGCTATTTCCCTTTATCTTGGCAATAGCAAAAAGAGCATATTGCCTATTCAGTGATACAATCGATTCATGCATTACAAACGATTTAACTTAAGCTTTTTCTAAAAATATTCCTACAAACAATCACACAGATTGGTTTCGACATCTTCCTTCTCAAAGAAAATCAAACATTTGTCATAGGAGATAAGATCAAAATCTTGAATCGACGGACATGGTTATTTTTGAAGAATAACAAAACAAAGGATAAAAAAGGGTATCCAACTATATGGTTACCTCAGCTGATTGACAAACTATATACTTAAAAAGTATAGAAAAATAATTCATTAAAAGTGGAGATTATCAACCATTTTTCAGGTAATTTTAGACAAATAATGGCTTAAGATTGCCTGTTTTTTTATTTAAAAGTGGAGATTAAAAAAGACCGTATGACAAAGTCTGCTCAAAGAGCGACTTTGTCAACGGTCTGGGGTATCCAACTATATGGATACCTTTTCTATTGATTGATCTGTTTGATGATTCGTTCGATTTTGTTTCCTTTTTCTAACGATTCATCATATACAAAGATGAGCTGTGGTACTTTGCGGATCGTCATGCGTTTAGCTAATGTCGAACGTATAAATCCTTTACTGCGTTCCAACGCCTTCATCCCGGCATTGATTCGTGCCTGTTGTCCTAAAAATGTGACATAGATCTTTGCAATGGATAAATCGTTTGTCACAGTGACATCCGTAATCGTGATAAAACCGATCTTTGGATCTTTTAATTCCATTTGAATGATCGAGGACACTTCCTTTTGGATGATTGCCTCAATACGGTCTTTCTTTGCACTCATACTAAGCCACTTCCACCTGCTGATCTTCAAATGCTTCGATGATATCTTCGATCTTGATGTCGTTAAAGTTCTCAATTGTCATACCGCATTCAAAGCCATTTTGCACTTCTTTGACATCGTTCTCAAAACGACGTAGCGAGCCGAGTTTTCCTTCGTAAATAACAACACCTTCACGAATCAAGCGAACCTTGCAGTCACGTTTGATGCTACCATCGGTCACCATGCAACCAGCGATGGTTCCCACTTTGCTGACTTTATAAATCTGACGAACTTCTGCCTGTCCAATGACGACTTCTTCATAGACTGGAGCTAACATACCCTTCATGGCCAGTTCCATTTCTTCCAACGCTTTATAAATGATATTGTGTAAACGGATTTCGATACCTTCTTCTTCCGCTTTCTTACGTACCATAGCATTTGGACGAACGTTGAATCCATAGATAATTGCATGGGATGCACTGGCAAGCATGATGTCCGATTCTGTGATCTGTCCAGCTGTCGAACGAATGACGTTTACACGTACACCTTGTACGTCCAAACGTTCCATACTTGCCTTAACAGCTTCTGCACTACCCTGTACATCTGCCTTGATGATAATGTTGATCTCCTGTACATCACCTTGTTCGATGTGACGAGCTAGATCATCCAGAGACATTGCACTTGAAGAATTGCGTTCTTTCTCTACACGTTTCTGTAAGCGCTGTTCTGCAACCTGACGTGCTTTCTTATCATCATCAAATGCCTTGAAAACATCACCGGCAATTGGCACATCATTAAGACCGATGATCTCAACCGGTGTTGAAGGCAATGCTTTTTTGATTTCGCGTCCACGATCATCAACCATTTTACGCACATGACCATAGGCAGTACCTACGACCAATGCATCACCTGTATGCAAAGTACCCGTTTGTACCAGTAACGTAGATACTGGACCACGACCTTTATCCAATTTTGCTTCAATGACCGTACCTGTAGCCAGATGATCCGGATTTGCTTTTAATTCTGCCATATCGGCAACCAACAAGAGCGTTTCCATCAATTCATCGACACCATCGCCAAATTTCGCGGAGATTGGTACGAAGATCGTATCCCCTCCCCATTCTTCCGGCATGACTCCATTGTCTGCCATTTCACTTTTGATGCGGTCTGGATTGATACCTTGTTTATCCATCTTATTGACAGCCACAACGATCGGAACACCTGCCGCTTTTGCATGGTCGATTGCTTCTTTTGTTTGTGGCATGACACCATCATCCGCTGCTACGACGATAACGACGATATCCGTCACTTGTGCTCCTCTGGCACGCATTGCAGTAAACGCCTCATGCCCCGGTGTATCTAAGAACGTTACCTTTCGTCCCTTTACACTTACCTGATAAGCACCGATATGCTGCGTAATTCCACCGAACTCTCCAGCAGTGACATGGGTCTTTCGAATCGTGTCTAACAACGTTGTCTTTCCATGATCGACATGTCCCATGATCGTGATGACCGGAGGACGTGGACGCAGTTTATCTGGGTCTTCTTCCATCGCATTGATCTGTTCTTCCAGATCACTTTCTTCAATGATGATTTCCTTGTGACATTCTACATTGAACTCCATGCAGACGAGCTCGATATTCTCTTCGTCCAATGTAGAATTGATCGTTACCATCGTTCGCATCATGAACAACAGCTTGATGATATCACTTGCGTTGCGATTCAGCTTTTCTGCCAGTTCACCGACGCTCATCGCTCCATGATATGTGATCTCTTTGACTTCCACACGCTCCTTGCGTGGTGTGAAATTCTTCGCTTTTCCTCCCCTTGCAGGTTTTTTTGGCGCTTTTTTCTGTGGTTTAGCCATACCCATCACCTAGCCTTTCATACAAGATTGAATCGATTTTGCAAATCCCTTATCCAAAATGGCAACAGATTTGCGATTATATTGCCCAATTGCTTCTTCGATCATCGTTGAACTCTCTACGATCACATAAGGGATCTCATAGAAAGTACACTTATCGCAAAGCTTCTTACGTTGGTTTTGCCCGCAATCAGCTGCGATGATCACAAATGCAGCTTTCTTGTTCTGTATGCTTATAAGCACTCGATCGCCTAAAGCGACACTGCGTGCCCGCATAGCCATCCCAAGTATGTTTTGCCACTTATGCATCTTTTTTAAACATCTCCATCAGTTGATCATAGATTTCCTGTGGGATCTCACATTCCAAAGAACGTGCTAAACTTTTACGCTTTTGAGCAATTTCTACGGCTTCCTGACTGCGTTTGAGATATGCACCTCTTCCATTCATTCTTCCGCTTTCATCGATTTTCACTTCCATCTGCGGTGTGCGAACGATGCGAATCAGCTCCTTTTTTGGAAGCTGTTCTTGCGTTGCTACACATTTACGCATTGGTATCTTTCGCATGCCTTCACCTCATTAATCGTAATATTTGTCATATTCGTCGAAATCGATATCGTCATTGATCCAATCGTTTTCACGTTCTTCTTCTTCCTGACGTTCGATTTCTTCCAGCTCTTCTTCCGTATAAATCGGTTTGAACTCATACTCTTTATTTGAAAAATCAAATGTTGGACGGCGTTTTTCTTCTTCTTTTTCTTTCTTGCGATAATTCTTATTCTGTTTATCGCTCGTTTGATGATTGGTATTCGTACCACCAGCAAGAGCCTCAAACTTCGATGTATATTCCTGTTTTTCCTTGATATCCAAACCTTTTTCGCGTTGTTTTGCCTTTGCGATGCGAGCTGCTTCTTCAAAGTCATCCTGCACCTTCTCAATAACAGGTTCTTCTGTCACTTCTTCTTGAACTTCTTCTGCGGCTTCGACTGTGACCGTATCTTCCGGTTTTTCAGTCTCTGCTTGCGTTTGCTCAACAAAATCCTCTTCGATCTGATCATCATAATCAAAATCTGCATCTTCAACGCTAGCGATTTCTTTTTCTTCATTCAGCGTCGCAAATAATTCTTTTTGACGGCGTTCTTTTTCTTCCTGCTGTTGACGCAAGAATTCTTCATGCTGCTGCTGAGCGATCTCTTTCCAATCGATACCAGCTTCATCGACTTCACTTTGTGCTTTGATATCGATCTTGCATCCCGTTAATTTAACAGCTAAACGTGCATTTTTACCACGTTTTCCAATTGCAAGAGACAACTGATGATCCGCAACGACAACCAATAGGCCACCCTTTTTCTCCTCACTTGGAATAACCGCAAGGACTTCTGCAGGAGACAGAGCGTTTTTGATCAGTTCGCTGACATCCTCGCTCCATTCAAAAATATCGATTTTCTCTCCGTGCAGCTCATCGATGATCACCTGTACACGCTGGCCGCGCGGTCCAATGCAAGCACCGATCGGATCAATATTTTCATTGTGTGAATATACTGCCATCTTTGTACGTTCACCCGCTTCACGAGCGATTGCTTTAATTTCGATGATACCTTGATAAATTTCAGGGACTTCCTTTTCAAACAAGCGTTTGACCAATGTTGGCGAAGCACGGGAAACAAGAACCTGCGCACCTTTTGTCTCCTTGTTGACTTCTGTGATCACAACGCGAATACGTTCACCTTCATGATATTTTTCATTTGGCATCTGTAAATTCTTCGGCATCATCGCCAAGGTCTTACCAATATTCACGATACAGAATTTCTCTTCTACTGTCTCGATCGTACCAAAAATCATCTCGTCAACTTTATCACAATACTCTTCGTATACGATTTGTTTCTCCGCTTCACGAATTTTTTGTTTCATCACATTTTTTGCCAAGATCACCGCAGCACGGCCAAACTCCTGAATGTTGACTTCTTCATCCACCAAATCGCCTAATTGATATTTTTTAGAAATGCGTTGTGCATCTTCTAAAGAAATCTCCATTTCATCATCTTCTACATTTTCGACAACTTCACGTTCCTGAAAAACTTTGATCGCTCCGCTGTTCTCATTGATATCCACACGTACGAGGGCGTCTGGAATTTCAATATGCTTGCGGTATGCTTTAATCAATGCTTCTTCAAGCGCGCTGACAACGATTTCTTTTGTCAGTTTACGGTCGTTTTCAATTGCCTGCATGGCATCAATGAACATCTTCAGTTTCATCTTCCTATAACCTCTCTATATTTTTACAGATAAGCGAATCAATGCTATATTTTGTAGGTCGATCACGATCTTTTTACGAACCGCCTTGGCCATATATTCGATCATCACTCCGTTTTCGTCCATCTCCAGCAAAGTCCCCTTTACACAATCCATTCCTGCTTTTGGGTCCTTCATTTTTACGAACACATATTCACCAATCGCATCTCTCATCTCTTGCTCGTTTCGCAGTTCGCGCTCCGCTCCCGGTGAACATACTTCCAGAAAATACTCATGCGTAATGACGTCGCTTTCATCCAATAAAGATGAAATTCCTTCCGATATCGCAGCACAGGTATCAATGTCCATTGATCCGTCTGGATACATTACCGACACTTGCAAGATGCGCATCTTTCCATCCTGTACCCATTTCAGATCATAAAGAGAACAATGTTGCTGTTCCAGCACTGGCTGAATCATCGTTTTGATCTTTTGAATTTGATCCATAGCATTCTCCTTTTAATCATAATGAAGGAGTGGGCAGAACCCACTCCTCGTTGTTTTTCATGGAGATTCTAGCATATTTTATAAAATTTATCAATATCAAACCTCGATTTTCGCCGTTTTTTATAGACAGAATTTAAAAAACCGCTTCATTCAATTAACGAAACGGTTCCCTTTTTCCTTATTTCTCAACGATTGTCTGACCTTTGTACTCACCACAAGCACACATCTTGTGAGCCATTTTGTACTCACCGCAAGATGGACACTTTACCAGTGTCGGTGCAGCTAATTTGTAATGAGTTCTGCGTTTTGCTTTTCTGGTCTTTGAATTACGTCTTTGCTGAACAGCCATGTTCGCACCTCCTATTTAATCTTCCGCTTTGAATTCTCGCAACTTTGCTAAACGGGGATCGATCTCTTTTTCTTTCTCAGCTTTGAGATCTTCTTCCCTGATTACTTTCCAACCATCTCCTTATGGATATTCCTTGATTTCAGGTTTCACAACCTTCAGTGGAATTTCCATCAAGATCTGTTGAAAGATAACCGGCAACAACTCAACGACATCACCCTTTACTTCATGAACATCTGCATCCTCACATTTGATAAATGAAAATGTCTCTTCCATATCGGTATGAAATGCAACTTCTACGTCATCGAGAGTTATTGAACACGGTACTATCATCACTCCTGTAATCGACAGATCCGCATACGCACGTTCGCTTACAACATCGTAATGAATTTCTCCGCTCACATGAACATTTGGTACAGACCGAATATTGTGCAATTGGGCAAATGCTTCCGGCTCAAAACGAATTGTCTCATCAATGGAAACCGTGTTGTTTTTTGCACGAAGCAAGTCCGTTCTTGCGATCTTCATCGATCTCACCACCTCATGTCAACGAGAACATTATAAAGAAATTGATTCTTAAAGTCAAGAAAGAATCTATTTTATCGATGAAAAAGCACAAAAAGCACAAAATCACTTTTTCTTATCAAAGATAGTTACGAACAGCAACACTATCGATCCAATGCAGCATATCCTCAAGCACTTGCTGTCGACAAGTATCGTTCAATATTTCATGACGAGCAAAGGGATACAGCTTCTTCACGATGTTCTGATATCCAACACCTCGCATGTGAGCAATTGCTTTGTTCCAAGCATACGTTGATCGAATGCAAGGATCATCTTCACCAGCAATAAAGAGCAGTGGCAGTTTTGGCTGACGGCAGAGCCATCCATCTTCATCGTAGGTATCGTACAACAGACGAAATAGATTCTGATAACCATTCAAAGTAAATGAAAAGCCACATAACGGATCTTGATCGTAAGCCTCTACCACTTCATTCTTTGTGCACAACCAGGCATTTTTCCCTTCTTTCGCAAACGCATTTTCATACCCTTTGAACACGAGTTTATGCATCCATGGACTTCGGTCATATTCTCCCTTTGTTTTTCGAAGAAACCTGCAAAGAAGCATAGCTATTAAAACAAATGAATTTGCACTTGGTGATCCACAGATGATTGCTCCATCCACCTCATAATCAAAACGACGCAGATAACAGCGGACAGCTAAAGATCCCATACTGTGACCAAAAATGATATAAGGAATGTTATTGAATCTTTTTTTCATCGTATAAACGATCTGATGAATGTCATTGACCAACCAAACTCCGCTATCGTCATAAAAATAACCTAGATCCTGCGGATGACGAATGCTTTCTCCATGACCGCGCATATCAAAGATCACAGCTGCATAGCCATGTTCATTCAAGAAATCCAATACATGTTGGTAGCGTTCTTTATGTTCACACATCCCATGGACCAGATGAACGATGCCTTTGATCTCTCCCTGTGGTACTTGCAAAATCCCAGAAAGCATCAAAGCGTCTTCATCCGAGGGCAGCTGCAAAATCTCTCTTTTCATGGACATCACTCCTTCTAAAATTATAACAAGCGCTTCTTTATTTCGCAATAACATCAAAATTTATGCTATATTTATAGCATTGAGATATGAGGTGATTTTATGAAGGCATGTGGCATCATCGTTGAATACAACCCTTTTCACAATGGGCATATGTATCATCTGCAACAAGCCCGTCAACAAAGCAACTGCGATTTGCTGATTGCCGTCATGAGCCCAAATTTTGTTCAACGCGGTGAACCTGCGATCTGCGATAAATGGAGTCGGGCAAGAACAGCGTTAAACTATGGCGCTGATCTAGTAATCGAATTACCGACTTTGCATGCAGTACAAAGTGCAACATATTTTGCAAATGCGGCCGTTGAGCTCTTAGCTTTGGCAAATGTAGATACAATCGTATTTGGCAGTGAGTGCAGCGATCTCTCTCATCTGCAGCTCTTAGCGAGTCAGCTGCCAAGAATTTCCTTATCTGACAAGTCTCGCAGCACCGTCCGACAGTATGAACAGGAATTTGGCACGCTCTCACCGAATGATCTCTTAGGCATCAATTACATCCACGCTGCACAAAAGTATGCTATTCAAACGATGTGCATTCAAAGAACAAATAATTATCACGCTACCCAAATTGATTCTGCCATTGCAAGTGCAAGCGCTATTCGCCATCATTTTTTAAATGGAGAGGATGTATCACCTTATACTGTAATGAGCGGTGAAATGAAGGAAGCGTTCACCTTGAATAGGTTTTATCCTTACTTGCAGACAAAATTGCTGATCGATGAACCAAAACGAATGAAAGAACTTTTTCTCATGGATGAAGGAATCGAATCTTTGCTGATCGATGCAGTTGCTTCCTGTGACACGATTGACGCTTTTCTCGACCATTGTACCAACGCACGTTATACACGATCACGTATACAACGCACGTTGATTCATTATCTTCTTGAAACGAGTAAATCCGATGCCAATCAGCATGTGCTTCCTGCACACTTACGCATCCTTGCCTTTCGACCAACTGCTCGTCCATGGTTACGCATTTTGCGTGATCAAGGAAGACACGTCGTCTCCCGTTTTCAAGATCTCCCTTTGTTTTATCAAAAGATGGAGCGAAAAGCGACAGCACTTTATACTTATGGAAATCTCAGCTTGCGAAAAGCTTTTCTACAAAAAGAGGTGGAGGGTCCTTATTATGATGATCGTGATAATTAGTATTGTATTTATTGCAGCTATCGCAATCGGTGTTCTTCTATACTTTTTCCCAAGAGCACCCAAACGCAAACCGCAACAATATGATTGTGCGATCGTATTGGGCTGTCCTTGCAAAGAAGATGGAACCCTAAGCCGCATGCAAAAAAGAAGGATGCAGCATGCATTGGATCTTTATGAACAAAATGCTTATCGAGTATTGATCGTCAGCGGAAGTTGCGTAAGAAACAGTTATAATGAAGCCACGGCGATGCTCGCATTCGCCCTACAGCACCAAGCTATTCCACATGAGGCAGAGACAAAGGCAAGAAATACCTATGAAAATTTTGTGTATTCCAAACCCCTGTGGGAACATCACCACTGTCAAAGTGCAATCATCATCACTTCCCCATTCCATGCAAGAAGAGCAAATTATTTCGCTAAACGCTATTTCCGTGAATATTGTGTCAGCGTCTATCGAGAACGCGATAAATGGAAACATTGGCCTCAAGAATGGTTTTGCATGTACAAATGTCTTTGGTTTGAGGCAAAATTAAAACGGAAAAACAAAACGGTAAAGGATAAATAATTCAGACTGCCCACATGTTAAATCTTTATCCTTTTGCATTTGCCATCCTGTTTTCAGAACAGTGATGGCTATTTTAATGCTTGGATGATCGTCTTCTCTATCATCTTATCCTTCCATACCTCATGTCGCCTTCTTTTCATAAGAAAAATCCCACTCTTGCAGATTCGTGAAATTTCCATCCTTTCCTCTATCTGCCGTAGTGGGATCATCATTTTTTTATTTTTCCATCTTTCTGCCATCGTTCATCTGCTTTGATCAATGAATCACTCGCTCCACATCATTTACGCTGTTGATCTTGCGCAGATTTGCAATCAGGGTACGCAGATGTTCTGCATCCCGGACACCAACCGTCATCTTGGTCGTAGCAGTAATGCGATCGTCATTGACTTTTGAATCCACATGATTCATCTGGGCTTTGCATTGAGAAACCACCGTTACGATGTCGCTTAGGAGATAACTGCGGTCATTGGAATGAATGATCAGGTCTACATCATAGCTCTTCTCATCCAAACCTTCTTCCCATTCCACACGAATCAAGCGTTGCTTTTCATTCGCAATGTTCGGACAATCCTTACGATGAACTTTTACACCTTGCCCTTTGGTGATATAACCGACGACCTCATCCCCAGGAACTGGTGAACAGCAGGATGCTAACTGCACCATCATCGTTTCGATACCTGGGACATGGATGCCGCAGGCAGATTTTTTCCTTGGCTTTGCATCTGTTCGATTGAACATCTTCAACAGATCTTCATTGTCAATCGGGGCATTGATCTTATGTTTTGCCAATCGTTCGATCACCGCTTGTAAAGAGACCTGTTTATTAGCAATTGCGACCATCAGATCAGCAACATTGCTGAAAGAAAGAGAACCCATAATCTGTTCGATTCGCTTATGATTCAATAACGATTCATCCAAATTACGACGTTTCACTTCTTCTTCAAGCATATTTTCTCCTTTATGGATCAAATCATGTCGTTTTTCACTTTCTTGTTTCTGGAAGAAGGAACGAATCTTATTGCGCGCATGCGGTGACTTTACGATTTTCAACCAGTCTTCACTCGGTCCACTGGATTGATTGCTCGTCCGGATGCTGACGACATCGCCTGTTTTTAACGGTGTATTTAACGGCACGATTGCTCCATTGATCGTAGCCCCAACCGTATGATGTCCCACTTCTGTATGAATGCGATATGCAAAGTCAATTGGCGTTGCACCATTCGGCAATGCGATCACACGCCCTTTCGGTGTCAGCACATAAACATTAGCTTCAAAGATATCTCTTTGCACGACGTTCATATATTCCATTGGATCGTCGCTTTCCTCATCACTCATCATAGAGAAATCCTTAAACCAATGCAGTTGTTCTTCAATTTCTTTCTGTTCGATTTCCTGACCGCCGTATTGCGCTTCTTTATAACGCCAGTGTGCCGCAACACCTCGTTCAGCGATTTCATCCATCTTCTCTGTACGAATCTGCACTTCAAAGATATCACCATCACCTGCGATGATCGTCGTATGCAAAGACTGATACATATTGACTTTTGGCATTGCGATATAATCCTTAAACCGACCCGGGATTGGGCGATACTTAGCATGTATATACCCTAAGATCTCATAACAGCTCACTTCTGTATCCGTTATGACACGAATTGCTAAAAGGTCCAATATTTCTTCAAAACGTTTATTTTTGGTCATCATCTTCTTGTAAATGCTGTAAAGATGTTTACTGCGGCCAAAGATTCGATAAGGGATCTTATGATCATCTAACATCTCGCTGATTTCGCGAATCATATGCTGTACTTGTGCATCTCTCTCTGATTCGCGTTTTTCTACCAGTTTTGCTATTTCAAAATATTTTTCATTGTTCAAATATTTAAAGCTCAGATCTTCCAGTTCATTTTTTATTTCACTGATACCTAAACGATGCGCGATCGGCGCATACACTTCAAGAGTCTCACTAGCGATCTTCTTTTGCTTCGCTTCACTCATGTATTGCAGCGTACGCATATTGTGAAGGCGATCGGCCAGTTTGATCAAAATGACACGCACATCTTTCGCCATGGCAATAAAGATCTTTCGATGATTGCTGGCAAGATACTCTTTTTCATCCTTGAACTTCAGCGCCCCGATCTTAGTTACCGATTCTACCAATGAGGCAACTTCATCTCCAAACAGCTGCGCGATATCCTCTCGTTCAACATCACAATCTTCTACCGTATCATGTAAAAATCCAGCAGCTATCGTCTTTGGTCCTGTGCGAAGCAATGCTAAAGTATAACCGACCTGTACTGCATGAATGATGTACGGTTCACCGCTCTTACGGAACTGTCCTTCATGCTTTTCCTTTGCAAACAGATATGCTCGTGTGATCAAATCGATGTTTTCCGGTTTATGAATATATTTCTTTGCTTCTTCGAGCACTTCCTCAAAGATGACGGATTTTTTGTTTACCATTGCTATCACCTCCCGCATAGCATAGAAGGTGAGTTTTACTCACCTTCGTATGTCAATAAAGAAAGCACCTCCATGTTACGTAAGACATCGCGACCATGCAAGTCCTCTAATTCCACAATAAAAGCACACCCTACTGGTTCTCCGCCTAATTCTCTGATCATGGACACTGTGGCTTCCACCGTACCACCGGTAGCAAGTAAATCATCAACGATCACGACGCGTTGACCCGGTTGAATGCTATCAACGTGCATTTCCAATGTATTGGAACCATATTCCAGATCATAAGAGCACGAAAGCGTTTTACGAGGCAGCTTCCCTGGTTTTCGCACAGGAACAAATCCGATTCCTAATGCATACGCAATCGGTGCACCGAACATAAAACCACGCGACTCCGGTCCTACGATTACATCCGCATTTAATTTTTCTGCAAAATCCTTTAATTGATCACATGCATAACGAAAAGCATCTGCATGAGACAACAACGGTGTCACATCACGAAAAATAATGCCTTCCTTTGGAAATCCTTCAATGGACGCAATATACTCTTTAAGATCCATATGTCAATCCCCCTTGTTTTTACGAATGGTATTATATCAGATTCATCGTTTTTTTTCATCAGTAACTTAAGAATTGCAATAGAATTTTTACGTTTTCATCTATTTTTATACATTAATGACCAACCTCTTGCAAAATCATGTTCACTTTACGTTGATTGCGGAAATGATTGACGCTCAGCGTTCCGCCGAAGCATCGATAACCTCCCTCCTTCAATGTATGAATCGCATCACCGACATGGAAGAACAATAATTCCATTCCGCTTTCTTCTTCCCATTTCATATGCTGCTGATTTCCTAAAGTGCGCACAGATACGATCGTCAGATCTTTTACCATAAACAGCGGTTCCTCAAAACCATGACCAAAAGGGCGTAACTGAATTAATGAATCCACCTGTTGCACACTCATCAGTTCTTTTTCTAATGGAATATAGGTTTTATCCTTCTTCGTCACTGGAGGTAGTTTTGCAAGCTGCTGCTGGACATATAATTCTACTTTTGAAAGGTCTTCTCGCTGAAAAGAAATACCGGCAGCCAATGCATGACCTCCAAACTCCTTCTTACATGGAAGCTGATCAAAAAAATGACTGAGATCGATTCCTTCAATTGATCGTATAGACCCTTTTAACAAATCCCCCTTCTGCGCGAGGACCATACAAGGCCGTTGAAAAGTCTCACAGAGCTTGCCAGCCACTAGACCGACAATCCCTTCATGAAAGCTTGAATCACTGACGATGATAAATTCACTGCTTGGCTTGATTTTCTTTATGGCCTGCTCGATCATCTGTTTGCTCATCGCTTTGCGCATATCATTCAGCGTATCGATCTGTTTACTGAGAGCAATCAATGATTTTGAATCCTCGCTCAACAGATAACGTACCGTATTATTGACATTGCAACGATCCGACAAACGCCCGGTCACATTCAATTTTGGTACGATTTGAAAAGCAATTTTTGTTTCATCCCAAGGATTTGAATCATTTGCAAGCAGTTGAATGCAACGTACTTTGTTTTGATTCAAAAGAGCGATGCACATGCGTACGATTGCTCTGCTTTCCCCATGCATCTCCATCACATCGCCGATTGCAGCAATTCCCGCATATACGATATGTCGCTCATTGACAGTCCCCATGGCACGGCTGATTTCCAATGCAATTCCGGCACCGCTTAACGTAGCAAATGCCTCACCCATCTGTTTTGGATGCAATAAAGCATAACAGTTCAACGCTACGTCTTCTTCCATCATATGATGATCGGTGACAATTACTTCCAAGCCTTTTTCTTTCGCACATTTCAAAGCTGCATGAGCGCGAACGCCATTATCAACCGTAATCAGTAACGTATAGCCTCTTTCATGTGCCATTTCAACTGTTCTAGGTTGCAATCCATAGCCTTCTTTTAATCGATCCGGAATGTAAAAGCCACACTGAATACCAAAACGGCGCAACGCATCTACCAATATCGTCGTAGCACAGATACCATCAGCATCATAATCACCGCAGACGAGTACACGCTCCTCATGTTCTCTTGCGCGCTTTAAGCGATCGATGACCGTTTTCATTCCTTTTGCTGAAAAAGGATCTTGTAAATGCGGCTCAGCAAGCAATGCCGCAATATTTTCATCACTTTCCTTCTTACAAGCAAGTACCCTAGCACATAACCGTGTCAAACCAAAACGTGCGATCAGTTCGTTTTCTCTTTCAATATCGAGTGTTTGTTCTAACATAATCTCCGCCTTCCTCATGATCGGAAAAACCGCACAACATCCGTGCGGTTTCTCATTTAGTCATTGATGCCTGGAATGACGATTTCATCCAGTTCTTTTCTTGATCGTTTGATCTTCTTCACCTTTTTTGGTTTTTTATGCAAACGAATTTGATACCATAATTGCGCTGCTACAAACAAGGAAGATCCTGCACCCGCAATCAAACCAATCAACAGCGTCAAGTTGAATACAGAGATTGCATCACTTCCTAGTAATAACAGAGCTATGACTGGCAACATCGTAGTCATCGTTGAGAAGACTGAACGCGTACAAGTTGCCGCTAAGGCCTCATTCACTAAATCGTGATACTCTTTCTTTTCTAAACGGCGATGCGCTTTCTGAACATTTTCACGGATACGGTCAAATACAACGATCGAATTGTTGATAGAATATCCGATGATTGTCAATAACACTGCGACGATTTCCGTATTGATTTCCAATCGCAAGATAGCGCAAAAAGCCAAAATGATAAATACATCAAGGATCAATGCGACGATACCGGATAAAGCATAGTCCCATTTAAAGCGAATGGAAACATAGATCATGATGCCAATCCAAGCAATCAATGAGATGAGAACGGCGTTACGCACTAATTCACTACCAATCACTGGTGTAACGACATTATCGTTCACTTCATGTCCATATGTTTCTTGCAAAGTCGTCTTTATCTCAGCGAGTTTTTCACCATCCAGCGCTTCTTTGATATAGATGTTTGCATTGGTATTCTCGCTTCCACCTAAACGAATACTGTCAATATCCACACCGAGATCACTGAGCTGTGTACGGATTGCTTCTGAATCAATCGTCGTATCGCTTTGTAAGATCAAACTTGTTCCACTGGAAAAATCAATACCAAAATTCAAAACTCCGTCCCCATTCACGCCATGGTAGATCATGCAACCAGCAGCGATCACCAGGATACTAAGTGATACAAAGACGAAATATTTCGCTTTGCCAACAAAATCAAACGTTCTAAACACGGAGAATTTGCGACGTTCTTCACCTTTGCTCACATTTGGCACATCGCTCTTACGCACACCAAACCAATTATAACGTTCATCTAAAACACCGCTATTCACTAACAAGCCCAACAGGAAACGTGTTACAAAGACGATCAACAGCAATGTTGTCAAGGTAGAGACAATCAGCATCGTCGCAAATCCTTTAATGCTTCCTGTTCCTAACAGATAAAGAATCAAAGCAGAGATCAGCGTTGTCAACTGAGCATCGAGAATGGTGCGGAACGACTCTTTCGATCCTTCATAAAATGCACTTTTTACACTACGTCCACAATACATGGCATCTTTGATTCGCTCAAAGGTCAAAATCGTCGAATCTACGGCCATACCTACTCCTAATACCAAGGCAGCAATACCAGAAAGAGTAAAGACAGCACCCATTGCGTTATATAATAAGAAGACGACAAAGATATAGACAGCCAGTGTGATCGCTGAAATCACACCTGGTAAACGATAGATTGCAATCATGAATAGCATAACAGCAGCTACGCCGACCGCTCCTGCAAACATGGTCGTTGAAAATGCATCCAAACCATAATCAGCCGATACAACATCCGAATATTTTTCTGTCAGTTGCACTGGAAGCGATCCGGAATTGATCAAATCTTTTAATTCCGTTGCACTCTCTTTTGTAAAATTACCTGAAATCTGCGCACTATTACCACTGATTCCTTCAGATACGCTCGCCGCAGAAATATAGGCAGGATCTTCTTTACGAGATTCAACCGCATATGAATCACCCTCCTGATAATCTAACCAGGCAACGATTAGATTCTGTCCGCTGGAACGTTGTGAAATTTCACTGGTCACCTCATAGAACTTATCAGAATCTTTTAAGTTCAAATTTACGACGTAATTCCCATATTGATCTTGTGAAACGCTGGCACCACCTTCTTCCAAAACGGTAGCATCCATCAACAGATTGTCATTCACATCACGAAAAGTCAAATTAGCAGTGGAAGAGATGATGCGACGCGCCTGATCCGGACTGTCGACACCGGCTAGAGAAACACGAATACGATCATTTCCCTCAACGGTGATCTCCGGTTCACTGACTCCTAGAACATCCACACGTTTGCGCACCGAAGATACGACAGCTTCCATATCCGGCATATCTTGTCCTTCTAGTGGCGTGACCTCATACAATATTTCAAATCCGCCTTGCAAATCCAACCCTAATGATAAATTATTCTGAATATCTGACGCAAAGGAAACGATGATAGCAATGATCGTTGCTACAATAATTCCAAATGCGCCGATTCTAGTTTTCTTCATTTGTTCATACCTCCAATATTGCGATAAACTTCATCTAAATCAGCAGACTTTCCCATGATGACCACCTGCTTTGTCAAATACGCGACAATTTCCCCTATTTTCAGTTTTAAAATATCATTCACTGCCTCTTGTAAATCTTGCGGTTCCCTTCGTTTCCATACATACCCGCGTAGAGTTTCTTCAAGATGCTGATACGTCAGAGAAGGTAATTGTTCCCGCTGAAGCCGATTAAGCTGCAGATGAATAGCAAGCTGGATATACGGATTTTTGAATAGTTGTTCCATTGCTTGCCCCCTCTCTTGAATATAGCTTTTTTATTATAGCATCAAATGACAAAGTTTTGTATGTATTTTTTATTTCACTATCACCGATACCTTGTGTCGATCAACCATCTCATGAAGACAGAGACGATTGCTCCCCCCCTTGCTTTTACATATTTTTCTCTGTTTGCACATACAGTATCTTATGAGTGTGATGTCATGAAAAAAAGAATCTATGCTTCAGCTTTTCACCTGATTTACCTATCCGTTCTCGCAAAAGCCTTGTCCTTTATAGTTCGAATATTACTCGCTCGCAAGCTAGGAAATGAAGCGATGAATTATTATTCGATCACTGCACCGACCATGGTCTTTTTGATCAGCATCGTTCAACAGGGAATTCCAAGTGCTCTCAGTAAACTGACTGCTCAGCATACACAATCGAAACTCCCTTTGCTAGCTTCTGCTTTGATCACTGCTATCACCACTTCGTTGACGATCTTGCTCTATATTTGTCTGCTTCCTTTATTAGCACGACAATTATTACATGATGTCAAACTAATTCCCGTCTTACAAGCAATCCTTCCTTTGTTACCAGCGGTTGCACTCAGCGGACTTCTCAAAGGCTACCTGCAGGGAATTCAACATCACTATCAAGCAAATGTAACACAATTTTACGAAGAAGCTGCCCGTATTCTCTTTTTGCTCTTCTGTTTTCAATTCTTAACGATTCAAGAACCAGTTGCCCTAGCTTCCTTGGCTATGTTGAGCGTAGCGATCGGTGAATGGGTCAGTTGTTTCTATATGCTGTTTCATCTACGTTTTTCTTTTCATCATGTCTGCATTTTCTCCCGGTCATTGCAAATGTTATCAGCTTTACAGATCAAAGAGATCTTGCATATTTCGATGCCGATGATGGGCAGTAGGATCAGCGGTTCTCTCACCTATTTTCTTGAACCGATCTGCATGTTGATCTTTGTACCCGATGCTATTCGTGAAATGATCATTCAAGGTTATGGAACATTGAACGGCTATACGCTGCCTTTACTGACCATGCCTAGTTTTTTAAGTATCACTCTCAGCAATTATCTGCTTCCTTCTTTTACTTATGCACTTGCTCATCACCAGAAGAAACAGGCAAAAAAAAGCTGTCTGATCATCTTGAGCAGTTGTTTGCTCCTAGGATTCAGCTACAGCTTGCTTTGTTTCTTTGCGCATGAACAATTATTTCAATTATTTTACCACAACACTTCAGGATCTCATCAATTGCGTCTTCTTTCCATCCCTTTTCTATTCTACAGTTTACAACCTCCTCTCAGCGCGCTCTTACACGCTTCTTCTCTCAGTGTTCAAGCCTTTTGTGATACGCTGATCGGTTCATTATTCCGTTTATCCTGTATTCTTTTTTTAACGCCGTTCTTACAGGAAAATGCCCTTTTGCTCGCTTTAGGAGGAGGCATGCTGATCACTACATTTCTTCATGCCTTACGTCTGTCTCTTCATTATCTTCGCTCGACTTCTTAAGACGATTGATTACAAATAAACCGTCTTTTTGATACAGACATAAAAAAACTTCTTCAACGCTCGTTCCCTGTCTTCTTAGTTGCGCCTCTAGCCAAGCACGATCTTTTGCGATGTGCTGTAAGGCTTCTTTGTTAATTTCACCATCGCTGATCAAAGGATGCGGATACCGCACACGACAAGCATTTTTTGGCAAGATCGACAACGTTCCATTATTTTCCAAGATCGCAAAAGCGACTTCATCTGGAGTTGACAGATCCTTGCTGTGAAGTTGTGACATCAAATCATCAATGCTATAGCGTTCCTTACGCATCATCTTTTGATTGATTTTCCCATTTTCGATCAGAATGATCGCTTTTCCATCAAACAAGTCACGTAATCGCTTATTTTTCAATAACACCCAGGAGATGCTGATCTGTAATAACGCTAAAACGGCAATAGGAACCAATGAATGAAAGATGCTCGCCTTTGTATTTGTGATCGAAATCGCCAGTAATTCAGACATGACGAGATAGATGACCACGTCAATGACGCTTAACTCGCCTACTTCTCGTTTTCCCATCAACCTCAGTGCGATGATGATTACGAAGTATACAATGATGCATTTGAACATCAATTCCACATAAGATGTGCTTTCCTCCATCATAATCCGCTCCTTCCTATCATATTCTGCAATGAGGTGAATCAAGTGAAACTATGGATGCGTTGTTATCTGTACTCTTTTGTCTTATTATTCGCTAGCCTGCTTATATTTTCTGTTATTTCTTCTTTCTTATACACCTTCTCTTTCATTTCAACAGAGATTTATCGATTGTTAAATACCATCTTTCCTTATCTCGCTTTTGGTGCCAGCGGAATCTGTTTTGGTTTTTTCGTCGAAAAAAAAGTGCTCTTGCAAGCACTTCTCATGTGTTTTGTCTTAACGCTGATCGCATTCATGCTACAGGAGAACACCACCTGGCTCCATTTTTGTCTGCATAGTATTCTCTTTCTAGCTGGTGCTTTGTTCATCCCTTGTCCATTAAAGCGCTAATCTTTTGAAAACGAAAATAAATCATCGCTGTGGACATAGCCAAAATGCGCATAAGCTTTCTCTGTGACGACACGTCCTCGCGGAGTGCGGTTGATAAAGCCGATCTGTAACAAATAGGGTTCATACACATCTTCCAAGGTCATGCTTTCTTCGCCGATCGAACTGGCAATGGCTTCCAAACCGACCGGACCGCCTTTAAATCGCTCGATGATTCCTTTGATGTACTTGTGATCGACACTATCTAATCCCAAATGGTCCACCTTTAAGCGATCCAACGCTTCCTGTGCCACTTCTTTGGAAACGATACCGTCATTAAGTACCTGTGCAAAATCGCGTACCCTGCGAAACAGGCGATTGGCAATACGTGGCGTACCACGTGAACGAAGTGCAATTTCATGAACGGCAGAAGCATCAATATCCGTATCCATCACCATCGCACTGCGCCGTATGATCTTTTCCAGATCTGTAAGTTCATAAAACTCTAATTGCGCACTGATTCCAAAACGATCGCGCAATGGTGCTGTCAGATCCCCCGCGCGTGTCGTAGCCCCAACCAGAGTAAAGGGAGGAAGATCTAAACGAATACTGCGCACCGTCGCACTGTCTTTTCCTACGACGATATCAATACAATAATCTTCCATCGCCGGATATAGGATTTCCTCCACCTGTCTTGGTAAGCGATGGATTTCATCGATGAACAACACATCTCCTGCTTCCAAAGTGGATAAGATTGCCGCAAGATCACCGCTTTTCTCAATTGAAGGTCCACTTGTCGCTTTTAGATGACCGCCCATTTCATTGGCCAATATATAAGATAGCGTCGTCTTACCTAGTCCTGGCGGTCCATATAACAGCACATGATCCAACGCTTCATTTCGCTGTTTGGCCGCATCGATAAATACCCGCAGATTATCTTTTAACTGCTTTTGTCCAATATAGTCATCCAAACGCTGTGGACGCAGGCTGACCTCACCTTCATCCATGCGTTCTTTTTCATTTGATACGATTCGCTCCATCCTTATACCCCACTTTTCTTCGCCATGATGCTCAGCGCTTTACGAATATAAGCATCACATTGCATCGGTTCCATTGCTGCCAATTCTTTTTGAAGTCCTGCTAATTCCGCATGCCGATACCCAAGAGCTTTCAACGCTTCGATTGCATCATTCAGTTCTGCATTCTCCACAGGCGTTGTTTCCGTACATTCTTCTACCAATTTTCCTTTTAGATCCAATACGATCTGGGAAGCGGTCTTCGCACCGATTCCTGGTAAGCTCTTCAACGCTTTCACATCATTATTTTCAATATGTGCGATCAACTGATTTGCAGGGCAGACAGCCAGCATTCCCAAAGCAGTCCGCGCACCGACGCCTTTCACTGAAATCAGCCGTACAAACACTTCATGTTCTTCAGGTGATGCAAAACCAAAAAGCGAGATGCCATCCTCACGTACTTGTTGATATGTGTAGATCACCACTTCACGATTTAAATGAAAAGCCTGGGGATTTGCTACGTACACACGATAGCCGATGCCATTATTATCAATAATGACATCATCCGCTCCAGTACTGTAAATGATTCCTCTAATAAATGCTATCATCTATATCACCTCGTCTATTATAGCACGCTTCCCTCGAAAATAGCAGTATGCTTCGTTCGCGTGAAATTGTTTCTCTCCTTCAAATGCCATTCTTCTTACATACGAACATTGTTGTTGGAACAATAGCTTTTCTCCCATTTAAAAAGTGAATTTCCACTTGATCAATTGATCCAGCGAAGGAATTCACTTTTATCATACATCATAGGTCAATCTCTAATTCAACCGGACAATGATCACTTCCATATACCTCTGTATGAATTTTTGCTTCAACGATCTTCTCTTTGAGACGATCCGAGACGATGAAATAATCAATTCTCCATCCAGCATTATTCTTTCGTGCATTAAAACGATAACTCCACCACGAATAAATACCTTCTTGATCCGGATAGAGGTAACGAAACGTATCGGTAAATCCATTAGCTAACAAAACGCGCATCTTATCTCGTTCCTCATCGCTGAAACCAGCATTGCGACGGTTGCTTTTTGGATTCTTTAAATCAATCTCTTCTTTTGCAACGTTGAGATCCCCACATAAGATCACAGGTTTTTGTGCATCCAGCTTTTTAAGGTAAGCCAAAAAATCTTCTTCCCACACCATGCGATACGCCAATCGAGCAAGACCCTCTTTTGAATTTGGAGTATAACAGGTGACCAGGTAAAAAGAATCATATTCACAGGTGATGACCCTTCCCTCCTGATCGTGTTCTTCAATACCGATACCATAAGTTACTTGTAATGGTTCCTGTTTGGTAAAAACCATGGTTCCGCTGTATCCTTTCCGTTGCGCAGAATTCATGTATTGATGATAGCCTTCCGTAACGATCTCTGCTTGTCCTGGTTGCATTTTCGTCTCCTGCAAACAAAACATATCCGCATCGCTTTCTTTAAAATAATCGTAAAATCCTTTATTGATACAAGCACGTAGCCCGTTGACATTCCATGAAATTAACCGCATTCCTATTCCTCCTCTTCTCAATGCATTCATTTTATCACACTTTTATTTATTCCAAGAGGGAGATGCTCCATATTTAAACACACGCATCATTTCACCGGTCAAAGATATTCCTTCTTCATCATCAGGAACATCTTCGCGTTTAACAAAACGTGCCAAAGCTAATTCCTTTTCATCCATGGTGATCCTTTCTTCTCCATCCACCTCACAAAAGAAGCCGACCAACAGCGTATCAGTAAAAGACCAAGGCTGACTTTTATAATAGCGTATATTTTTGACATGAAGTCCCACTTCTTCCATCACCTCGCGGCGAACGGTTTCTTCAAGCGTTTCCCCAATTTCACAAAAACCAGCAATCAGTGCGTCTTTGCGATAACTTCTTCCAGCATAGCGCGTCAATACGATCTGATCTCCTTTTGTCACACCGACAATGACAGCCGGCGCAATCTTTGGGTATTCCATCGTAGCACAATGGTCACAGCGCATCATGCGCTCTTTTTCATCATGGCGCAGGCTACGTCCACAGCTGCCACAAAACATCTTACTTTGATACCAGTTCCACAGCTGATATCCAGTGATGCCGGCAAATGCCATCAATCGATCTGATAACGACCGTAAAGAAGCAATGGTACAAAACACATAACCTTTCGGTAAGATCTGTGGTTCTAGCAACAATGTATAATAAGCGATATCATCGATCTGAAAAAGATATTGCAGCTGCTGGTCTTTTGTCTGTTCCAATTCCACAACACTGGGAACACCTCCATCCTCACGCATGTAAAGGTGCTGTTTTCGATACAACAACACGCGATCGTGCTTTTGGGCTGGTCGAGGTCGATATTGGTTGTCAAAGCGATGTGGTGCGATATCTTGTATCATGCATGATCCCCTCTGTTTCTGTATTCCATTATAACAGACGATACCTGCTTTACAAAAAAATCTTTATCCGCCACTAAAACTGTAAGCTCCACATTTTATAAAATGAGCTAGACTTTACATCAAATTCATTTTTGTTATAATCCCGTTTTCGACAGTTGAATAAGCGTAAAAAGAGCGTAAGCCCTTTAAT
>CBCTZR010000016.1:0-35580 GCA_965151435.1 uncultured Merdibacter sp.
AATACATTCAAAGCTCTTTTTTTATTTTTGTCCTTGACAACGGTACCACTTTAAGGATAAATCGTGTGTCCACTTTTTATATTGAAACTGTTAAAACCAACGTCTTTTTTTAAAGTAGATGATGAGGATCAAACAGACGAAAATGCTGACGAGAATAAAGATTGGATAACTGTAAATGCTATCTAATTCATACATATATTTAAAGTTCATACCATACCAGCCAACCATGAGCGTCAGCGGCAGAAAGATCGCTGTGATCAAAGTAAAGATCTTCATGATGTTGTTTTGTTCGATATCTACCTGAGCTTGGTAAGCTTCCCGCATCTGCGTGACATAATCACGTAAAGTGGATACATTCATCTGTAAATGATCGATCCGATTATGTAGAATGGTCAATTTGCGAAGGGTTTCTTCATCGAAAAGTCCATTTTCGTTTTCTAACAGACCATCGAAAATCACTTGTAATTGATTATAATAATGCTTTAACTGCAGCAGATGCTTGCGAAACAGGATGATCTTGTTTGAATAATCTTTGTTGCTGTCAAGCAAAGCGTGATCTTCGGTTTCAGTGATCGTTTTCTCAAATGCGTCGATCATTTCCATATCATCATTGAGAAGGTGCGCAAAAAATAAAGATAAAGCATTCGCAGCATTCCGATTGGTATACGTTTGTAGCCATGTTTGCATTTCATTTCGCAAGCGATTGTCCTCAATGAAGATCAAGAGATGCTCCCGATTGAGAAATAACAAAACGCGGCTTTTTTTATTGGGCTTATTCTTTAGATGATACCAATGAAATTGGATCAGCAAAAAATCATCACAGACTTCAAAAACGGTGGTAAAACGACTGGAAAGTTGTTCGTTGATGCGTTTGGTCAACAATGAATCCAAGCAATCATCCTGCAATAAAGAAAAATGGAATATTTTATTCATAGATCATGGTCCTATCCTTTATGAGTTAACTATAACACAAGAAATGCTGAATATCTTTTTTTGGATAGAAATTCTGCATGTGTGAAAGCGAAATATCCACCGTTCAAGAAAAATAATTTCTTGAAATTTTAATATTAAGAAATAAAACTTCTTGACGAAAAAGAAAAACAGAAGTATATTAAAGATGTAATAAAATTTCACTGAATTAAGAATATGAAAATAATATAAAATATTATTTCTTACGCAGTGAAAAATCAGCCGATCAATAAGGAGGAAAACGTATGATTACAACATTTAGGATTGACGAACGATTGATTCATGGGCAAGTAATCGCAACTTGGTTGAACAGTTTGGGGGTGACGCATTTAATTGTTGCGAATGATGAAGCTTCGCAAAACGTGACACAACAAAAGATGTTGAAATTGGCAGTTCCTAGCAACGTCAAATGCTTGATCAAAAACGTCAGCGATGTCATCAGCGTATTGAAAGATCCTAGATGTTCGAAAATGCGAATTATGCTGATTGTTGGGAATCCTTTTGATGCGGTGAAACTGTTGGAAGCTGTACCGGAGATCGCAGAGATCAATTTAGCAAATTATGGATCGATTACAAAACCGGACGTAAAAGATAAGCTGGTCATTTCCCCAATGGTTTCTCTTGATCAAGAAGATATTCAGGCAGTCAATCAACTCATTGATTTTGGCAAACCTCTTTTTACACAGAAAACACCTGTGGAACCAAAGAAAATGTTAAAGAAAATGTAGGAAAGGAGAAATTGTATGTTTGATGCTTTCATAGTTGCATTAGCTTATTGGGTATTGATTCTCGTATATCGTTTTGGCGCAAACTCAATGGCTGATCAGCCGATCGTTGTAGGACCGATCATCGGTTTATTGTTGGGGAATTTAGAAACGGGCGTTTTAATTGGTGCGTCACTTCAGATCATCTATCTCGGTGTGGTAAATGTTGGAGGAGCACAGTCTACGGATACATTGTATGCGACTTGCATGGCGGTAGCCTTGGCTTCGATGACGAATATCGGAAATGATGCGGCTATCGCATTGTCGATCCCATTGGGATATATCGGATTGTTGATGCTGCAGGTAACACGTATTTTCTTCGCATTATTTGTTCCGATGCTCGATCGCATTGCGGAGAGTGGAAATGACAAAAAGTATGCAGCTGCTTGGTTTGCTTATGTCATCATTGGTTATGGTTTAGGAGCTGTGACGATCTTTGCTGCATTAGCTGCGGGAGCAGATGCTACACAAGCATTCATCGATGTTCTACCAGCGTGGGTCATGGGCGGTTTGAAAGTTGCTGCCGGTTTATTGCCTGCTATCGGTTTAGGCATCATCTTGAATATGATGTGGGACAACACAAAGATCATTTATTTCATCTTAGGTTTTGCTTTGGTAGCTTATCTGAGCATTCCAACGTTATGTATGGCTATCATCGGTATCTTCTTGATGATCAATAATTTAAATAATAACCTAGCACTTAAAAAATTAGAGACAAATGCTGGAACGGTTTCAGCAGAAACAAGTGATGAGGAGGATTTTTTCAATGAATAAGAAGACATTAAAGAAAATCTTTATTCGTAGCTGGACTTCTGGTGCTGCTTTCAACAACTTGCGTGGTCAAGGACATGGATGGGTGTATACGCTGTATCCGTTATTTGATGAATTATATCCTGATCCAGCAGATGCTGAAAAGAAAAAGGAAGCAATCAAACGACATGAAGTCTATGTAAATATCACACCGCAGGTGAATACCTTAGGATTAGGTTTGGTCGCATCGATGGAAGAGAAATTGGCTGCTGGAGAAAATATTGATCCGGCATCGATCAATGCCATTAAAGCAGCGATCATGGGTCCGGCTTCTGGTGTAGGAGATGCGTTATTTCAAACAACGGTTAAACTGATTGCAGCTACTGCATCGATTGGTTTGGCGCAAAGTGGTTCACCTTTAGGTGGTCTCTTGTTCTTCGTTATCTTTAATGGTGTATCATTCTTTACACGCCGTTATTTATTAGGCTTGTCCTATGAACAAGGGGATAAGATCATCGAAGATGCAACAAAGAGCGGAATCATTTCCATCATTACGAATGCTGCTGCTGTTTTAGGTCTGTTTATGATCGGCGCTACTGTTGCTTCTACTGTATCGATGTCATTTGTATTAAGTTGGGATGTTGTCGAAGGTGGTACGGTCACATTACAAAGTTTCTTTGATGCGATCATGCCAAAATTTTTACCGTTGGTCGTAACGATGTTTATCGCGTATTTGCTGAGAAAGAAAGTAGATGCGAACTTGTTGATGATCATTATCATCATCTTGTCCATCTTATGTAATTTCTTAGGTATCTTATAATTTGTGAATGCAGAAAAGAGGTAGAGTATGCTTGTATCAATGTTAGAAGTATTGCAACATGCAAAGGAAGGTAATTATGGAGTGACCGCTCCCAACGTTCAGTCTGAGCCATATGTTCGAGCAGTTATTGAAGTAGCAGAAGAACTCCGTGCACCAATGATCATTGACGTTAATACCTGGGTACATCCAGATATTCCATGGCTAGTACATTTTGCCAGAGATATGGCAGTTCGAGCATCCGTTCCAATCGCGATCAATTTGGATCATGGCCGTACCTACAACGATTTGATCTTAGGTATTCGCTCTGGCTTTACATCGATCATGGTTGATCGTTCTTCGCTCTCTTACCAGAAGAATATGGAGCAGACAAAAGAAGCGGTAAAGATGTGTCATGAACTAGGCATCTCAGTAGAAGCGGAATTGGGTCATGTTGGTCAGGGAGATAATTATTCTGTGGATGGAATCTCCAACTTGACTGTCCCAGAAGAAGCCGCAAAATTTATCGAAGAGACAGGCTGTGACTGTTTAGCGGTTGCCATCGGTACGGCACATGGTCGTTATAAGGGAACGCCACATATCGATTTCGAACTGCTTCAAAAAATCGTAGCTGCTTGTCCAAATACACCACTTGTTTTACATGGCGGTTCAGGAACAGGGGATGAAAATTTACAGAAAGCAGTTCACAGCGGTATCCAGAAAGTGAATCTTGCGACGGAACTGGTAACGGCAGGTAAAGATGAACTGCTGAAGTATCTGGATGAAAATCCAAGCTTTGACAAATGGAAACTGATTCCTACATTTATGGAAGGATATAAGAAACAGCTGGCACACTATGTACGGTTGTTTGGGCAAGAGAATAAAGCATGGTAAAGTTTTTGATCGCAACGCATGGCTGGCTTGCAGACGGATTCAAAAGTTCGATCAGCGTTTTGATGGGAGATGAGATCGCATCTCCCATTCAAACGATCAACGCTTTTGTAGAAAATGGGGTCAAAGATCCAAAGAGCGCAATTGCGAATGTGTGTAATCAGTTAAAGGAAGATGACGATCTGATCCTATTTACGGATCTGATGTTTGGCAGTGTGAACCAATTTGCATTGCCCTTTACTTCAAAGCCAAATATTCATGTCGTCACCGGAATTAACTTCCCTGTGATCTGCGAAGTGATCAGCAAATTGACGTTTGGTGCGGAAGAACAGCGAGTTCAAGGCGAGGAACTGCAAGCCATTGTTGAAAAAGCGAGAGAACATTTACTTTATGTAGGAAATTTTGAATCGCAAGAAGTCGAAACGAGTAATGATGATTTTTTTGAATGAAGAGGAGAATATGTATATGATCAGAATTGCAGAGGTCTGTGGAAAAACAGGGAAGACGATTGCTTGCCGTATTTTACCGGACAGCGATCTTATCGAAGGAATCGAAGAGGCATGCAAAAAGAATGGAGTGAAACATGCATATGTTTCCGCCTTTGGCAGCTTCAAATCCGTTGGTTATATGTACTTGGTACCAAAACCTGAAGCAAAAGTAGGCGCAGGCTATGGAGACGTATTCAAAAAAGATGGTCCGGTTGAATTCCTAAATGGAACAGGTGTCGTTTGTCAAAATGACGGTAAGTACGATACGCATTTCCATGCGACGATGTGTGATGCGAGCGGTGGGGTTTTTGGCGGCCACATCGTAAAAGGTACGACACCTGCGTTGACGACGATCGATCTGGTCATCATTGAGATCGCAGATGTACAGATGCTGCGCGGTTATGATGAAGAAACAGATCTGACACAGTTTATTCCTACAAAATAATAGAAAACGGCCATCGTTGCAGCATGGCCGTTTTATAAAATGATCGTGAGGACTTTTTATGAATAAAAGAAAAATAGGCGTTATAGCCGATGATTTTACTGGTGCAAGCGATGCAGCTTCCTTCTTGGCAAAAAGTGGAAATCGTACGGTTCTGTTGACAAAGCTGCCGCAAACTTTACAGAGCGATTGCCACTGTATTGTCGTCGCATTGAAGATTCGCAGCGTACCCGCCGATCAGGCAATTGCTGAAATTGAAAAAGTAATTCAGTTTTTTGAAAAGAACCATGTGGAGCAATATTACTATAAATACTGTTCTACTTTTGATTCCACACCAAAAGGAAATATCGGTCCTGTCATGGATTATCTGTTAGAACAAATGCATCAGCCATACACGCTTCTTTGCCCTTCGTTACCTATCAATGGACGAACGGTAAAAGATGGTATTTTAAAGGTGAATGGAATTCCTTTGGCTGAAAGTTCAATGAAAAATCATC
Source organism: uncultured Merdibacter sp. (assembly GCA_965151435.1). Lineage (GTDB taxonomy): Bacteria > Bacillota_I > Bacilli_A > Erysipelotrichales > Erysipelotrichaceae > Merdibacter. Next base: position 5,598 of record CBCTZR010000016.1, read on the forward strand.
CATTAAATCCAATGTGGGATTCTTATATTCCAAATCTCATGAAGGAACAAAGCAAATATCCTTGTTTTCCGCTCTCCAGCGAAATCATGAAGTCAAAAGAAAAGCTTTCTGCTTTTATTGAACAGTTAAAGGTACATGCGCATTTCTACCTCGTTCCTGATTATACATCCGATCAGGAGGGAGCTTTGATCCATGAACGATTTGCTCAACTGCCAGTGCTGTCTGGTGGATCTGGATTGTTAGCGCATTTTAAACAAGATACATCACAAAAACAAGATTTTGCGTTTGATCAAAGGACACAAAAAGCGAGGATCGTTTGTGGCAGCTGTTCAGAGATGACCAGAAAACAAGTCCAATATTTCAAAACAGTAAGGAAGAATGCCTATCCGATCCATTCTCAGGCATTGTTGGATCATTCGATTGATGCGCAAAAGTATGCGAGGCTCTTAGAGGAACAGCTGCCAAATGTGTGCTTGGTGTATTCTGACGGCTGTGAAACTACGTTGAAGACAACATCCGAAACATTTTTATTAGAATCGCAGTTGATGGAACAATTCTTATCGGAGTTAGCTCTTCTTGCAAAAAATAGCGGGTTTAACAAAATCATTGCGGCTGGAGGAGAGACAAGCGGAGCTGTGATGCTTCGCCTTGGTTATTCGAGCTTTTTTGTTGGAGACAGTGTTTCACCTGGGGTGCCGGTATTGATTCCGGTGGAAGATACGAATATGCGGATCATATTGAAATCCGGTAATTTTGGCGATGAAGCATTTTTCCTTCGTGCGATAGAGGCTAAATAATATGGATAAGATGACATCTGTCTTATGGGTAGCGAAACAGCTATTTGATCGTAGAGAAGTGAGTGGGTCAACCGGTAATATCAGTTTTCGTGACAATGATCACATCTATATTTCACAAAGCGGATCTTGTTTTGGCCTTTTAGATGCGGATAGCTTTGCTGTCCTATCACTTGATGGCGAGATTATCAAAGGAAAACCAAGCAAAGAGTGGCCGATGCATTTGAAGCTATATCAAAGTAATGATGACTTTCAAGCAGTAATCCATACGCATAGCTTTTATAGTACAACTTTTAGCTGTGTTGAAAACTTAGAAGTGAAAGTATCCGACTTATTCGCTTATACGCCTTATTTGAAAATGCAGACTAAGGGTAAGATACACTTGGTCGATTATGCGTCTCCAGGTTCTTCCCAATTGTTTGCGGCATTTGAAAATAGCGTATGTGCAGATACCAACGCATATATTCTGAAAAATCACGGTGTTATCATCGGCGGGGAAGATGTACTGAAGGCATTTTATCTGTTAGAAGAGCTGGAACAGACTTGTCGCTTATATTTTTTCATGCACGAGGAACGATACGCTACAATCAAAGAATAAAAAAATGCATCGAATAGAAGCTGTTTCTCATAGATGGATCATCATCTTGAGATTGCTTTCCTGCGATGCATTTTTTATATTTTAAATTCGCTTAACAAGATACCGATATTATCTTTATCGTTTAAAAGCTCGTTGGAAGATACTTGCGCTTTTTTAATATTGCGTATGACATACAGCAATGCATCATTGATTGCCATTTCTTGCAAATGCGAATCTGGTTTGTATACCTGTGCAACTTCAGAGTGAATTTCATTGATCTTGATGATATAGTCCGCATTACATGTGAGATCCTCTTTTAGATGACCGGTAATGACGATGACTTTCATTCCTTTGCTCTTCGCGATTTCCACGGCACGGATTACTTGCTTCGATGCTCCAGATCGTGTGATGGCTATGACACAATCACTTTTTTCTCCAAGATTGATATGATTTAAATATTGTTCATAGAGAGGTGAATAGGTACAGCGAATACCGGCACGTTCCAAACGGAAGCCCAGATCAGTAGTGATCGGAACTGTATTACCAACCGCAACGATATGCGTATAGGTACTTTCTAAAACGACTTTTGCAATTTCGATGAGTTGGGGAAGATCGATGGTAGCTGCTAAGCGATGGATGCGTTCCGCTTCATAAGCAAAAAATTTCTGGACTGCAGATAATGTATCTTCATTTTCAAAAAGACTTTCATGCTTTCCGATATCTTTGCTTAATTGGATACGCATCTGATAGTATCCTTCATAGCCTAAGTGCTTGATCGTGCGAATAACTGTCGCATCTGACGTTTTTGAGCGTTTAGCTAATTGTGAAACATTTAGATGCACGATTTCTGTTGTGTGATCTAAGATATATTGAGCAACTTTCTTTTCGGCGGGAAATAAAATTTCAAATTGATTTTGAATATTTTCTATTACGCTATAATCCATAAGCCAATTCCTTTCCGCTATCATTATATCATGGAATACAATCCGTGAAATATTATTTTATCGATAGTTTGTATCTAGAAAAGATTTCTTTGTGTCTTGTATTCTGTGTTGATTACTATTACACGTGAACATAACTCAGCACTTCTTTCAATGCTTTGAACATTCTATTGCTTAATAAGACGCTGGATAGACACTAGTCGTAAAAAAAGTGCTGATTTCAAAACTATCTGGTCATTTTCCACAGTGTTTGTGTTTTAAACACTGTCTTTTTATTTTTTTAGCTATTGTCGAAAAAGATGGTAACATAAAGAATTGTGTTGAAATCAATTGGAAGTAAAGATTTTAACCGATGTGCTCATTATGATAAATGTGTAAAACAAAGAGAGAAAAGAGGTGAAAATAATGAGCAATCGTAGTTCAAAAGAACAAGTGATGGAATACATCAGAAAATGTACCCATACGATGAACTTAAATCAGTTGGCTGATTTTACAACAATTCAAATTTCGAATACTTTGAATCTTTCACGATCATTGGCATCGCAGTATCTAAATGATTTGGTAAAGGAAAACATTGCTGTAAAGATCAGTTCACGACCTGTCTATTATTTTGACCGGAAAGAATTAGAAAAAAAGTACCATGCGGAAATTAAAGAAACGGAATTTTTATCATTAAAGGAATTTTTACAAACACTACAAGTCAATACTGTCTTTCAACCTGATTTTAATAAGGCAATTGGAAATGAAGGTAGTTTGAATTACTGTATATCGCAGATGAAAGCGGCTATGTTATATCCCGATCGTAGCTTAGCTATCATTCTTTATGGTGAAAAAGGATGCGGAAAAACATATTTGGTAGATTTAATGTTTGAATTCTGTATTAACCAGGGTTTATTAAAGAAGCAATCTGTCTTCGTTCATTATAAGGTATCCAGTAGTGAACAAAAGGAAGCGGTTATGAAAGAATTGTTTGGCTATTATGATGCTAAACGACAGTTGATTCATAAAGGAAAATTAGAACTGACAGATGGTGGTGTGCTCTATATTCAAAACGTCGATAAATTAAGCGAAGATTGTCAGGAAAAATTAGCAGAATTTCTTAAAACAGGCAAATTTACACGATGTGGAGATGATACGTTTAATGTTGAAAGCAGTGCGCGCATTATTTGTAGCTGTATTGAAGAACCACAAAAATCGATTACGCAGAGCTTATTGTTAAATGTTCCGATCATTTGTCATGTACCAAATTGGATGAATCGGAGTGATGATGAACGCCGTGCGTTTATCATCAAATTCTTGAAAGAAGAACAAGAAAACCTGGATCTTCCCATTTATATATCTGAGAATATTTTGATGTTATTGATGAATTATGAATTTGAACGCAATATCGGCGAATTAAAAAAATGTATCAAAACCATTTGTGCGAATGCTTTTGCCCAGAACAGAGAGAATGATCGGATTTCGATTGAACTGCTGCATCTACCTTTGCCGTTATTGGATCGACTGAAAGTCGATCAAAATATGAAAGAGGATTATCCTTTGCAAAGAGTGGATCTTTTGGATAAAAACGATAGTCGAGACAAGATCATTTTGATGTGGGAACAACTGTTGATGTTATTCAACAATGAGAAGAATGATTTTAAGCGCTATTTGGAAGAAGGACAAAAGATTTTACGTTATTACTATGATATTTTGGTTTTTCATGGAGGATTTCAAGATGCTAGGTTATCATCGATTGAAAATATCGTATTAGATATCTTGAAAACTATCAAAGATCATAGAAATGTCATATTGCCAATTAATTGTGGGTATGTAGTGACTCGTATGATTTTGTCAACACAAAAGAATAATTCTGCGTTCAGACAGTGGGAAAATGACCATCAAGAAATGATTCAAGAATGTTTGAGATCGATGAAAGAGAAAATGTCAAATGAAGCAATTCTTTCAGAGTTAATCTTAAAACAAATACAGATTCATCTGCATGTACGCTTGAGCGAAATGAATGAGATCTTTTTGATGATGAATATCAATATGTACAACAAAGATCTTCATGACCAGGATACGATCGGTATTATTCTGTCACATGGCTATTCCACAGCTTCTTCGATAGCGGATGCGGCAAATTCTCTTCTGTCAACCTTTATCTTTGAAGCGATTGACATGCCGTTAAACACTCCGATCAATGAAGTGTCAAAAAAACTGAATACTTTTATCAATGCGAATAAGTATATCAAAAATATTATCTTATTGGTCGATATGGGATCTTTGGAAGAAATAGGTAATGTGATTGCCGACAGTGTAAACGTAGGTGTAATCAACAATATTTCTACATCTTTGGCTTTAAATATCGGTACAAAGATCTTGCAACATTATGAGCTTGAGGAAATCTTACGGATTGCTTGTGAGGAAGCGCAATGCAGATATAAAGTTCTTTCGAGGGCGAAGAGAGAAAAGGCAATCGCATTTACAAATGATGCTGGAAGGATCGTTTCAGAAAAATTGTGTCGTTTATTCAAAGATAGCTTACCTAAAGAAATTGATCTGAAAATGATCGAATATGATTATGACGAACTAGTAAAAAATGGAGAACATTCAGGGCTGTTTAAAAAATATGATGTGGTATTGATGATTAAGCCATATAATTTGAAAATCAAGAATGTCAACAGTGTCACACTAGAAGAAATCATGAACTTTCAGGATATTGAGAAAGTCAATCAGGTATTATGCGAGTATTTGAATGAACAAGAGATCGAAGCGTTTGATCAACGACTATTAAAAAATTTTTCAATGCAGTCTGTAATGGAAAATTTAACGATCCTGATTGCGGCAAAACTTTTGGACGATGTCAGCGAAGCTATCACAGCGTTGCAGCATGCTATGAAAAGAAAATTTCAGAGCAAGACGATTGTTGGAATTTACATTCACATCTGTTTTTTAGTCGAACGGCTTGTCACGAAATCGGCATTGACAAACTATGACAATTTGGATGACTTCATTAAAGAACATCAGGGATTTATCAGTGATGTGAATCGTAGCTTTGATGCGATGTTGACGCATTATCACGTTGAACTGCCAATCAGTGAGATCGCATGCTTATATGCATATATCGAAAACGATAATATGAAAGCAGGAGGAGAAGATGAATTTTAAGGAACGTTTAGCGGGTATGAATAATCATTATCGTTTTTATACATTAGAAACTTTTTTTGAAAAACTACAGATGAATGGAATACACTATGCGGAATTATGGTGTGGTCCTATGCATTTTTATGTAGATGCTAATACGAATGATGATCCGATAAGAGTTCAAAAGCTCTGTGAAAAATATCAGGTGAAATTAATTGGGATTTGTCCGGAGCAAACCAATCCAAAGCCAAATAACATGGCTTCTTTCAACCGTCAGGATGCAATCTTAGCCTATTATAAAAAAATGATTGATCTTGCTGTTGTATTTCAAACCAATCACGTGTTAGTGACCAGCGGATGGGCGTATTACGATGAGGATGCACAATTTGCATGGAAGAGATCTGTAGAACAGATGAAACGACTTTGCGCTTATGCGAAAGAAAAAGGCGTTTATTTAGCGATGGAGGCATTGCAATGCGATGAATCCGTTTTGGTAAACAGTGTGGAAGATCTTGTTCGCTATCGTAAAGATGTAGGAAGCGATCAATTGAAAATCTGTATTGATTTTGGAGCGATGGCAAGATGTGAAGATACGATTGAAGATTACTTTCATGCCTTTGGGAAAGACGTCATCCATATTCATTTTGTGGATGGATCTCCATGTGGACATCTCGCTTGGGGTGATGGTACACGAGATTTAAAGCAAGATCTGCAGGATCTCAAGCGTTTTGATTATCAAGGATTCTTATCGTTGGAGACAGCAACTTTCCGTTATTTTAAACAACCGTGGAGAGCAGAGGAAACAACGATAAATAGCTTTATAAGATTAGGAGGAGAACTATGAGACATTATATCATCGCAAGTCATGGGCACTTTGCAGATGGCATATATGAATCAGTAAAAATTATTATCGGTGAACAGCAGAATGTTCACATCATCTGCGCATATGTAGATGGAAACAATGACGCAAAAGATCTGATTCAAGAGGTAATCAGTCAGATTCCAAACGAAGATGAAATCATTGCCTGTACAGATTTATTAGGCGGCAGTGTGAATAATGCAATGATGAAATATATATCACGTAAAGGATTTCATCTCATCACCGGAATGAATTTACCACTGTTGATGAATTTGTTTCTGTATCAGCAAGAGGATATCGCCACACTCATTCCACATGTGATGAAAGAGGTAAAAGGATGTATCAACTACTGTAATCAGTGTGAAACTGATGAAACAGAAGAAGATTTTTAGAAAGAAAGGAGGGAAACCATGATTCGTTTATGCAGAGTGGACCATCGTTTATTACATGGACAAGTGGCTTTTTCTTGGACAAATGCAGTAGGAGCAGATTGCATCTTGGTTGCAAGCGATAGGGTTGTACACGATGAGATGTGGAAGACAACGCTGAAACTAGGAAAACCGGCAGGTGTGAAGCTTGTGATCAAAAGCATGGATGATGCGATTGCGGCAATTAACAGCGGAATAACTGATAAATATAAGCTATTGATTGTTGTTCAGACTGTCCAGGATGCAAACCGACTGAGCAAGGCTTGTCCTGTAATTACGAGCATCAATCTTGGAGGAGCAAAAAAACAAGATGGGTATCGTCAGATTTCGTTATCAGTCTATATTGGAAAAGAAGAAGAACAGGCGATTCGCGAAATGCTGGATCGGGGATTGGAAGTTGAAATTCGGCAATTAGCGATGGATAGTAAAATTCCGGTTTCGTCTGTCTTATAAAAAGAAAAGGAGGATCTTATGTTAACTGCTATCTTATTAGGCTTGGTTGGTGCCCTTGGTGTAATGGATTTTCAGATGGGTTCCTTATACATCAATCGACCAATCGTTCTTGGACCACTGGTTGGACTCATTTTAGGAGATCTAACATCAGGCTTGATCATTGGTGCTAATCTGGAATTGTTTTTTATGGGTGCGGTCAGTATTGGCGCCTATGTACCACCGGATTCGATCGTTGGTGGAATCTTGGCAACTGCTTTTGCGATCTCTACTGGAAACAGTACGGAGGCTGCAATTGCCTTAGCTATGCCGATTGGATTAATTTCTTTGGCTGTAGGTAATTTCTTAAATATCTTCAATTCGATTATTTTGCGTTGGACAGATAATTACGCAGAGAAGAGCAATTACAAAGGAGTAGTTGCTACACATTGGATGATCGTTCTATTGAATGTGATGCGCCGTTTCTTGCTTGTATTCTTGGCATATTATTTGGGTGTTGACAACATGCAGGGATGGATCAATATGATTCCGACGGTCATCATCGATGGAATGGATGCTGCTGCAGGTTTGTTGCCTGCCCTTGGATTTGCAATGCTGATGCGAATGATCTTAAATCGTCAGATTATCCCGTATTTCTTCTTGGGATTCTTATGTTCCGCTTATTTAGGAGTTCCTGTATTAGGCGTTGCATTATTAGGAATTGTCATTATTCTGGTGCAATTTGGATTCTTGAATCCTACTCAAACGGAAACAGCTACTGCAAATGCGAAGGAGGTAGACGACGATGACTTCTAAAATTACGAAAAAAGATTTGACGAAAATGGCGATCAATCAAGGTGCGCTTGGTATGGAGTTCTCTTGGAATTACGAACGTCAGATGCATATTGCGTTTGCGATGATGATGAATCCGATCTTGAAAAAAATCTATGCAGATGATAAGGAAGGGTATCGGGATGCGTTGATTCGTCATGTAGAATTCTTTAACATCACACCACAGCTTGCTCCTTTTGTCGGTGGGGTAGTTGCTTCTATGGAAGAGATGAAAGCCAAAGGCGAAGTTGATGGAGAAGCTATTTCCAGTATCAAGACCGCATTGATGGGTCCATTATCAGGCATTGGTGATTCGATTTTTATCGGATGTATTCGCATCATCGCATTAGGCGTCGGATTGAGCTTCGCTCTTGCAGGAAATCCGATCGGTCCAGTGCTTTACTTCTTGATTTACAATATTCCAGCATTCATCGTCCGTATCGGTGGAGCACGATTGGGATATAATCTGGGATTTGGCTATCTAAATAAGATGAAAGAATCCGGTATGATGGATAAAGTGTTACTTGCTGCAGGTATCTTAGGTATCATGGTCATCGGTGCAATGTGCAAAGATATGGTATATACAGGAATTGCCTTGAATATCGGTTCAGGCGACACCGCACAGCCACTGCAAGAGATATTAAATGGTATTATGCCTGGTATGATCGGATTAGGTGTTACTTGGTTTTATTATTGGCTATTGAATAAAAAGATCAATCCACTTTGGTTGATCGTTGGAACAATGATCGTGGGCATAGCTGGAAAAGCTGTAGGTTTATTTTAAAAGAAAGGGAGAATCGTTATGAAATCTTTATTAAAATTTAATGAAATCGAATATCGCGAAAGTGCAAATGAAATCAGAAAAGCAAGAAAGATCGCAGAAGATATTGCCGATAAAGTGAGCAAGGAAGGATTCACAAATATCTTCTTTACAGCTGTTGGAGGATCTTTATCGCCGATGATGGCCATCAATCAGTTTGCTAAACAGTTGACAACAATTCCTGTGTTTGTAGAGCAAGCAGCAGAATTATTAACTTGTGGAAATAAAAATTTAAATAAAGACTCTATCGTAATTACCTTATCTAAATCCGGTGATACGAAGGAAAGCGTAGCAATCGCAAATGCTTGTAAAGAGAAGGGTATCCGTGTGATCTGCTGCACGGGAAATGAAGATTCCTTGTTGGCAAAAGCTTCTACTTATCAAGTCCCGATGAAACATAAAAACGGAGTTGAATATGAGTATATGCTTCTGTATTGGTTATTCTTCCGTTTACTGCACAATAAAGGTGATTTTGAAGAATATGATGCATTTGCAGATGGGTTGAGCAAACTACCAGAAAACTTATTAAAAGTAAAAGAACAGTTTGATGGAAAAGCAGAGAAGATCGCTAAGGAACATTTTGATGCACCAATTCAATATTGGATCGGTGGTAGTGAAATGTGGGGAGAAGTTTATCTATTCTCGATGTGCATTTTGGAAGAAATGCAATGGATCAAGACGAAATCGGTATCCAGTGCGGAATTCTTCCATGGTACTTTAGAACTGATTGAACCAGGTGTCAGCGTTTTCCTGATCAAAGGCGAAGGAAAAGGTCGTGTATTGGATGAACGTGCACAGAAGTTCTTGGCTGAGCATACTGATCGTTTGGTCGTTATCGATCCTGCAGAGTATGCATTGGATGACATGCCAAAACAATTCCGTTGGATCGTTGCACCTCTTGTATGTTCTACTTGCCTGGTTGATCGTCTGGCGGCACATCTTGAATCGTATACAGGACATAATTTGGATTATCGCAGATACTATCGTCAATTTGAATATTGATGAAAACAGTCATCTTTGACATGGACGGGGTTCTTGTAGATACAGAACCCCTTTATGCGTATTATGTCCTGATGTTTTATCAAAGATTTCACCAATCACTAACTTATCAAAAAGTGAGAAGATTAGCTGGAAGCAGTAGCTATGATAGCTGGAGAATGATGGGTGAATGGTGGAATCCGAAAAAGACGCCAGAGGAAATGAAAAACTTTTATGAGAAATATGTTGATCATGAACCTCTCCGATATGAAGAGGTATTAAATCCGTATGTTCGTTACATCCTTCCACGATTAAAAGCGAAAGGATACCAGCTGGCAATTGCATCTTCCTCTCCAAAGAAAGAGATTCTACAGATGTGCAAGGAATGTCAGTTAACCACATACTTTGATCAGTTGGTGAGTGGTCATGAGTTTGAAAAGAGCAAACCAGATCCTTCTATATATTTAGAAACGATGAAAAGACTGAATAGTCAACCACAAGAAACGATTATTATCGAAGATTCGGATTATGGTATTCAAGCAGCACATGCGGCAGGTGTATACGTTATTGCGAAAAAAGATGATCGCTTTGGTTATGATCAATCCCTGGCGGATGATCAAGTACATGATTTGTTAGAAGCTTATCACATGATATTGGAAAGAGAGGACAAAGATGATAGAAAAGAAAATTGATTATATCGATGACCCAAAAGACACATATGAACAGTATTTAAACAAAGCGATTCAATATGATTTTCGGTGCATTTTTTCCAGACCGGAATTGATTTCTACTGCAAAAACCTTGTTGAAGGGATGCAATATCATCATTGCGGGAGCAGTTGATTTTCCAGGTGGAGTGATGTCATTGGAGGAAAAGTTAGACAGATTTTCTGTCTATGCACAAAGTGGTTTTCACGAAATTGATTATGTGTTGAATCAAGAACGAATAGAACAGCAAGATTTTGACGCGATTTATGAAGAAATGATGGAAGTTCACGCTTTTTGTCTAGAACATGGTATCCGAGAAAAAGCAATTGTTGAAATGTGTAAACTGGATTGGAATGGGAAAAAACGGGTATGTGAAATTGCCCGTAAGGTAAAACCTGCATTTTTAAAGACGTCGACAGGGAAAAGCTTTAAAGGAGCAGAGATCGATGATGTAAAGCTGATGAAGCAAATTTTGCAGGATGAAGTCCAAATAAAAGCAGCTGGTGGAATCAAAACTTATGAACAGGCAATTGCTTTTATCGATGCAGGTGCAGACGTTTTGGGAGCTTCCGCAGGCATTGCGATCGTTGAAGGAGAAAAAAGCAGATTACACTGATTAAGTCAATTTAAAAAGGTCGATGGCAAGAAAGAGCATCGACCTTTTCAAATTCATATTTCATTATACAAAACTCCAGATTAGAAGTGCATAGATAGTTAAAATGATCAAAAATATAAAATTATAACGTGTGAAGATCTTCAAGAATAAGCCTTTATTACCATTTTCTGTTTTTGCGTAGAATTTAAAAGTGATCAAGCTGGCTAAGGATGCAATCAGTGTTCCCAGACCACCTAGATTGACACCGGTCAGCAAGCGATCTAAATTTTCGGTGAATCCGGATAAGAGAATTGCTGCAGGAACATTGCTGATAACCTGGCTAACTAAGATGCCCCCAATTAGCTCCTGTCCGTTTAACAGAGAACGGATGACTTCGTTGACTGCTGGGATGCGTTTCATGTTACCGATGAAAATGAAAAAGAATAAAAATGTAAACAATAGAAAATAATCCACATTTTTATATAAGGAACGATCGGTGAATAGAATTGCAAGCAAAGTGATGATCAATACGATCGAATAAGGCAAGATGTGGAATACGACCAATAAGGATAGAAGTAATAAAATGCAATATATGCCAAATTTAGGCAATGCATCTTTTGTGAGCATGTGTTCAGCTGTCGTCAATTTTCCCAGGTGCCCATTGGGAATTAAGAGCAGTGAGAGAATGAGCAGAATAAGCGAGAGGATCGTATAGGGTAAGGTCGCAAAGAGAAATTGTGTAATGGAGAAATCAGCGATCGAATACAGATAGAGATTTTGCGGATTGCCGATCGGTGTTGCCATGCTGCCAAGGTTTGCGGCGATGGTTTCCAATACTAATACTTTTAAGAGTGCCTCGGGTTTTTGGATGATCTCAAATAATAGGATCGTAAAAGGAACGAAGGTAATCAATGTGACATCGTTTGTTATGAGCATGCTGGAGAAAAAACATAAAAGGATCATGACACAGGCTAGACTCCGTACACTTTTTGCTTTCTTCAGCAATTTGCCCGCTAATGCCGAGAAGACGCCCAAGGAGGAAAATCCTTCGACGATGATCATCAGGCAAAAGAGCAAAATGATGGTCCGATAATCCGGGTATGTCATATATGTTTCGTCCGGCTTGATAATACAAGCGGATAGAAGAGCTAGAATCAGTGCGATACAACAGACGGGTTCTTGTTTGATCAATCGTTTTAATTTTATCATATTCTCAACCCCGACTCAGTTTAACATGGATCCCTTTGAAATACAATCAGAGATTGAAAGCAAATAAGAAATGTAAAAATATTGCGAACAAAAGTTTTTTTATGTTCATCATAGAAAAACAGATGAAAAAAATGATGATGAATTCAAGCTGTTTCCAGTGGCTTCCATTGCAAATTGTGTGAAAATGTGTTAAAGTCTACTCATTCTTGATGAAAATCAAGAAGAAAGGAGAAAAAATGGAGAAATTTTTTAAACTGAAAGAAAACAAGACGACTGTATCGATTGAGGTCATGGCCGGAATCACTACATTCTTTGCGATGGCTTACATAATTGCAGTCAATCCAAACACTTTGTCTCAGGCAGGAATGGAATGGGGAGCTGTATTCTTAGCAACGATCATTTCCGCTGTCATCGGTACGCTGATCATGGGCTTGGTCGCAAATGTACCTTACGCGCAGGCACCAGGTATGGGATTGAATGCTTTTTTTGTTTATACGGTATGTTTCCAGCTAGGTTTTACTTGGCAGCAAGCTTTGTCTATGGTATTCATCTGCGGTTTGATCAATATTTTTATCACTGTGACGAGAATTCGTAAGATCATCATCAAAGCGATTCCGCAGTTTTTACAGAATGCGATTGGTGGAGGTATTGGTGTCTTCATCGCTTACTTGGGATTCTTAAATGTTGGTTTCATCACGTTTGACAGTGGTGTTCCGGCTATCGCAACGATCAATCAGCCTGTTTTATGGGTATTCCTGATCGGTTTGGTATTAGCTGTCATCATGACGCTGAAGAATGTGAAAGGCGGTATTTTGATTGCAATCATTGTTACAACGCTATTAGGAATTCCTTTTGGTGTTACGGTTACAACAGATACGGTTAGCTTTGGAGATGCATTGGCAGCACTTCCTTCAACTTTTGGTGTGATCTTTACAGCAGATGGATTACCTTCTCTGTTTGCGGATGCGGCACGCATTCCTTTGGTGCTCATCACGATCTTTGCTTTCAGCATGTCGGATACATTTGATACGATTGGTACATTTATCGGTACAGGTAGACGCAGCGGTATCTTCTCTGAAGAAGATGAAAAAGCTTTGGAAAATGGTAGCGGCTTTAGTTCAAAGATGGATAAAGCGCTGTTTGCAGATGCGACAGCCACTTCTATCGGTGCGATCTTCGGTACGTCAAATACGACGACTTACGTTGAAAGTGCTGCTGGTATTGGTGCAGGAGGAAGAACAGGTCTTACTTCAGTTGTCACTGCGATCTGTTTTGCCTTAAGTGCATTCTTAGCAACATTTGTTTCCGCAATCCCTAGTGCAGCAACAGCACCTGCCTTGATCATCGTTGGATGTATGATGGTATCTTCTTTCACACAGATTCATTGGGATCAGTTGGAAGAAGCAATCCCTGCATTCTTTGCCGGATTGTTCATGGCTCTGTGCTATAGTATTTCTTATGGTATCGCCAGTGGATTCATCTTCTACTGCTTGATCAAGATCTTCAAGAGAGAAACAAAAGAGATCCATCCGATCATTGCGGTGGTTTCTATTCTGTTCATATTGAATTTTGTGTTGTTAGCAATTATCTAAGGATCAAGAGATTTCATAAGCAAAAAACGAGACAACCGAAGTCGTCTCACAAAAGTTAACTTTAAAGGATCATCTCAAACTGGAGCTGATCCTTTTTCTTTAAGTCATTGTTAATAATTGCTTGAACCTTTTAAACAGTGTTTTTTTCTTATTGAATCTGGAGAAATTGAGGTTCATCGTCCATTGTTATAACAAAAAGCGTTTCTTGTTCAAGATCGAACGCATCCATGCTTAGATAACGTATGGTATTGTTACGATAGGTTTTGTAATAATATGTTTTGCTGTTTTTAGAAATTGCACAGGAATATAACGTCTGGTCATATTCTCCACTTTCTGTGATCACCGATCCTTTGACCATGGAAACAGCATCTAATATATGGAAAAATTGTATGATCTGTTCAATTTCATTTGTTTCTTCAGGAGCATTGCATTTTAAAAAGGAAGCTTTGACATAACGGGAAGGGCTGGATGCATCCCCTGGCAGACCGATCGCTCCCATCCCTTCACAAAAGGATGGCAGGAGGGAAGAATTGCTGAAGTTGTCTGCTGTTGGTTTTGGGGATAAGTGCCGGTATTGACGAAGGTTCATCTGATGAAATGGGAATGGCGGGTTGTTGGTCAAAACGCCAATCGGATCTTCGTATAGATGAATGCCTGTAGACGTAATTTCCATGACCAGGGCGTTTGTTGCATCTGCAATATGCCAATGCAAGGGAGCTAAGGGTAATTGTGGTAGAAATGGTTCATTTAACACGTTAAAATGCTGTAACAGCGCATGTGCTTGCGTTATGGATGTGCATTGTCCTAGGATCCATGGGATGAATTCAAAAGGGGACAGAGATGGAAGATCTGCCACAGGTTTTTGCACATAGTCGGCGTTTCCCGGGAAATTCAAGCCTGCCATATAAAGGCCATATTCATTCATCGCTTCCGCATACAGCGGATAGGAATGAACGACTGTGGCAGTTCCAATCATGGCATGATGCTGATTCATCGTGGGAAGCTGACGAAAAGAAATTGGATAGCGTCGTGGGGTGATCACAATTTGTTGCCCAAAGGGTTCTTCTAAATCAAGGTTTCGGCCAAAAATGCCATTATACATCGAAAGACTGGTACACATTGCATTGTCCTCCTGTTTCTATCTTTATTATACGCAATTTTTCCTGAATAAAAAGAAAAGCTGCATAAAGCAGCTGATCCATTATTCAAGAGAGGTTGCGGCGTAGAAACCATCGCGAATTGCTTCGCCAATCTTTCCTAAAGCGTTGCTGTCACCCACCACACGCGTCTTGATATGATATTTTTCTTTGATCTTGTCAACCAAGGTGAGATCTGGAGCCATGCCGAATGCATTGACGATCGTATCTGCAGGAATCTTCTTGATCGTTTGATCTGCGCATTCAACGCTCAAACCCTGCGCATCCATAGCAATGACTTTCGTGTTCGTCAACAGTTGAACGTTTGCCTCGGCCAGTTTGTTGAACAAGGTGATTTGATTGATAAAGAAGACATCTTTACCGCACTGCGGCAGCATTTCCACTACTGTGACATTCTTACCTAATTCACTTGCCATTTCTAAAGCACCATCTAGTCCGGAAGCACCGCCACCGCAGACGACAATGTTGTCACCTTTTAAAAGAGAATAATCACGGTGAGCATCTAACATCGTGATGACATTGTCACCATTGATTCCATCGATGTTAGGTATGATCGGTTTTGCACCGCATCCGATGATGATCTTGTCACATGTCTTCAAGAATTCTTCTTCACCGGTGATCGTGGTGTTCAGATGGACCTCCACTTGCAGTTTCTGCAATTGTGTTTTGTACCATTCCGTAAGCTTTTTGATGTTTTGTTTGAAACTTGCTGTACAGATATCGCCCATGACACCGCCTAGATGATCATTCTTTTCATAAAGGGTAACATGATGACCCTCCAAAGCTGCTACGCGAGCTGCTTCCATACCTGCTGGACCGCCGCCGATAACAACGACATTTTTGGCGGTTTCGCATTTTTGAATCGCAAAACGAACTTCTTCCATCGCCTGTGGATTGACTGCACAGCTCAGTTTCGTATGTTTATTCCAGATACGTCCGATGCAGTATTCGTTGCAGCGCAGGCAAGGACGTACGTCTTCTGGACGGCCCTCCATCAATTTCTTTGGCAGATATGGATCGGCAATCAATGCACGTCCCATGTTTGTGAAGTCGACAACACCGGATTCGATCAATGCGAGTGCCGAATCAGGTGCTAATGTGCCAGCGGTGAACAGAGGAACGTTTACAGCTTCACGAGCCGCTTTGCATACGTACGACATGCAAGACTCTCCCAAGTAAGAAGGAGGGAAGATGTAATCCAGCGTTTCATAACAACCAGCATCCACATCGAATGCATCTACACCTGCTTTTTCTAATATCTTAAGGATCTTTACACTGTCTTCCAGTGTTCTGCCGCCAGGGAAACGATGATCTAATGAGATACGGAAGATAACCGGCAGTGCATCTTGGACGACGCTCTTGATCGCTTGAACGATTTCAATGGCAAAACGTGCACAATTTTCTGGTGTTCCTCCATATTCATCTGTTCGCTTGTTCCATACTGGTGATAAGAACTGGTCAATCAGATAACCTGCATGGGCATGGATCTCAATTGCGTCATATCCAGCATCTCTGGCAACGCCGGCTGCAAATTTGAATCCTTCCATGATCTGTGCGATCTCTTCTTTGGTCAATGCATGGCATTTGATGTCTGGATTAAATACCGATGGAGTATCGGAAGAAGAGATTGGCGGATTACCAAACGTGTCCGGGAAAGCATTACGGCCTGTTCCTGGTGAGATTTGGCAGACGATCTTTGCGCCATAGCGATGGACACCATCGCAAACAGAGGTCAAAGAAGGAAGAACTGTAAAAGAATCCAGATAGCCTTCCATTGACCCTTGTGCAATTTTCTCATTTAACATTTGGCAGCCCATGAATATGATACCAGTGCCGCCTTTTGCACGTTCAATAAAATAATCGATTTCTTGTGCATCTTTGCGTCCGTTTGTAAAAGCGGAATTTGTTCCCATCGGTGACATGCCGATGCGATTTTTAACTTCCATTTTACCGATCTTAAACGGAGTGAAGAGCTTTTCATAACCCATAAAGTATTGCCTCCTTTTCCTGCCTTTTGTAAGGCCTTTCTTATTTTATTATAAGAGTTTTTTGGTGAGATTGCATTGTGCTCGAAGAGAAAAAAGAAACCTTGTTATTGTGCATTTGCACAATAATTATGAAGCCATTCATGGAAATACATCGTTCTTATCGTTATAATAAGAACATAAGGATCACTTTTTTTGAATAATTCAAGGAAAGAGGGGAGTATATGGAATACGTAAAGCTGTATCATGATCTATTAGAATTATTGCCATCCGGTTCAATTCAAGAGCTGATGGAAATCGCATATCGTCATATTCGGAAACCGATCTTGGCTACGGATGTCACATACCAGTTATTAGGAATCTATCCCCAACAGAAAACGGGAAAACCGTATTGGGATCGTTTGTTTGAACAAGGAAAGTATGATACAAAAACAATCATGGAACTCTATGAGGATGGCATTATGCAGTCTGCGGATCAACAGGTACACCCTTATTTGGTTGACTGGGGACGTGCAGCCAAACAAGAGCCAAAGATCGTCGGACTGATTCGTGTCAATGGACATACAGAGGGTTATATCTCTATTTTATGCGAAAAAGAGGAATGTACGGAAGAGTTGTTAGGAGCAGTGGAAATCATCCAGAAAATCTGTTCCTTGTTGTATCAGGAAAAACGTTCACAGAGCAATATGGCAACGATGCAGACGAAAGCTTTTGCAAATGAGCTGCTGCGTGGGAAACTGACGTCCAGGGAGGAGTTGCTGTTATGGCAGCGCAATATGGAATTTTATCCTGCAGGTAGTTTCCAGATTTTGGTCATCCAAGGATCGACGCAGAATACGGATGCCGTCTTTTCTAATTTTTATGTAAAGTTTCTGGAGATTTCGCATCAACAGCTCTCTTTGATTCGTTATCCTTATCTGTATATTTTGATCTATGATTTGCCAAGGGAAGGGTGTATGAAGATTGCAGATCAATTAGAAGAGCTCTTAACGGATTTTCATTTGAAATGCGGCTGCAGCGATCCATTTGATGATCTGCTTCAAACACAGATATTTATCGAACAGGCGAGCGTTGCGTTAAAAACAGGCAAAAAGCATGCACCGAAAGAACCGATTTATAAGTATCCGAATTATGCGTTATTATCGTTGATCGAATCAGGTAGTGATCACATCAGTTCATGGAATGGTCTTCATCCCATGATCACGATGTTACAAGAATATGATGCCTTGCATCACAGTGAGCTGTATGCGACCTTAGCAAGCTATATCTATGCGATGGGACAACCAGCACAGATCGTCAAAGAACTGCATATTCATCGCAATTCACTGCCTTATCGCCTGCGTAAGATCGAATCGATCACCGGTTATTCGTTACAGAATTTTGAAACGATCCTGCATCTATCCATCAATTTTTATCTAAAAAAACAAAAAGAGGTGTAATCTTGACAATAAGTGAATGTTCATTTATTATAGATACAACGAGGTAGAACGATGAGAAAAAAAGATGATGAAAAAGAACGACGCATCCGGCAGGCGGTGATCGAATTGATGCTGGAGGAAGGATTAAATGGCACTTCGATCGCAAAGATTGCACGAACGGCTGGCGTTTCTCCTGCAACGGTTTATATCTATTATGAAAATAAGGAAGACATGTTACGGGATATCTATTTGGAATGTTCTAATCAAGCCTATGATTATCTTTTGAATGGTATCCGGTGTAATATGAGTCGAGCACAGATGATCGAAACGCTTGTTCGACGCTATTATCATTATTTGATCGATCATCCGCAGGCACACTGTTTTATAGAACAATTTTCGAACTGTCCTTCATTGTCCGCAAAATGTAATTGTGAAAAGCGAATGCAGGATCTCTTTGATTGGATTGAAGAGGAGCACTCGTTTCATCAGCGATACAGTCGGGAAAGCTTATCGGCTATATTGTTCTATCCGATCAAAGCACTCGCAGCCGATCATGAGCACAGCAATCAGCAAAAGCAAAGACAACTAGAAGAATTGATCGAAATGATACAAAAGGCTATCTTGTGATAAAGTGTTTAAAGCGTGAATAGACATAAAAGGGAGGGATCTTCATGGATACTGTACCATATGTAGAAAAAGGATATGTGTTTCCAGTGTATAACGTCATGTTACTACCTGGAGTTTCAACAATGATCTATTACAGCAAGGAAATGATCGATCTGAAAGAAGTACTGCATCAGGATGCGGCATTCTTGTTATTGCCGATTCGTCGTGATGCTGCTAAAGAAGAGATCGTTAAAGAAGATTT
The DNA here is from genome assembly GCA_965151435.1 of uncultured Merdibacter sp. GTDB lineage: Bacteria > Bacillota_I > Bacilli_A > Erysipelotrichales > Erysipelotrichaceae > Merdibacter. The sequence continues at coordinate 24,912 of CBCTZR010000016.1, forward strand.
TTATCGTTATGGAGTTTCATTTTCTAACGGACAGCTGGCGACTAATGAAAAAGGAACGTATTTTTCAGCAAAACTGCTGCATCGTGTACAAGTGCAGTCCATCTATCAGGAAAATGGACAGTGGATGGCAGAATTTGTACGAGATCTGGAGCGTGTGGATCTGGATGAAAAAGCAGAAGATCAAATGCTTTCTTATATGAAAGAAACGATCAACGAAGTGGCTTCTCATTTTAAAAATGGAGAGATTTATACGAAGATGATGGAAAATGTCCATGATCTGAATACGATGATTGCTTACCTGAGTCAATTTTTACCTTTATCCGCACAGGAAAAGTATGAGCTGTTAGAGATGGATTCTATGAAAGAGCGTGGCCTTACGTTTATGGATATCCTGTTGAAACAAAAGGAAACGCTGTCGGTCAATCTCGAATTGCGAAAGAAAATCGCGGAGAAGACCAGTCAGACTTATCGAAAACAGCTTTTACGGGAACAGATGAAAGCAATCCAGGAGGAGTTGGGAGAAGAGGATTCGACACAAGAGGAAGAAGAAAATTACTTTGATCGTATCAAAAATGCGCAATTGCCCCCAGAAATCGAAAAAGCCGCATACAAAGAAGCAAAAAAACTAGATGCGATGGGAATGGGCAATGCAGAAGAGAATATCATACGAAATTATCTGGATTTTTTGCTCTCTTTGCCTTGGCAGCATGAAAAGGCAAAACCAATCGATCTTCACAAGGCAAAAGAAATCCTGGATGCTGATCATTATGGCTTGGAAAAAGTCAAAGAACGCATACTGCAGCATTTGGCGATCTTAACGTTGAAAGAGGATAAAAAAGGATCGATCTTGTTGTTGGTTGGCCCTCCTGGTACTGGTAAGACCAGTCTGGGGAAAAGTGTTGCGCGCGCATTGGAAAGAGAATATGTACGCGTCAGTTTAGGTGGAATTCACGATGAAGCGGAGATCCGTGGACATCGTAGAACTTACATCGGCGCTTTACCGGGCAATATCCTAAAATGTATGCAGAAAGCAAAAACAACAAACCCGCTGATCGTCTTGGATGAAGTGGACAAGCTGCATAGCGGAGGCTTTAACGGTGATCCGGCCAGTGCATTGTTGGAAGTATTAGATCCAGAACAAAATAACACATTTACAGATCACTATCTCGATTTGCCTTATGATCTGTCCGATGTTTTTTTCATCGCTACAGCCAATACCCTGGATACGATCTCTCAGCCATTATTGGATCGTATGGAAGTGATCTCGATTTCGGGATATACGGATGAAGAAAAATATCACATCGGTAAAGATCACCTGATTCCACAAATAATCGATGAAATCGGTTTTCAAAAGGGGCAAGTCACCTTTACAGATGGAGCTTTAAAGAGCATCATTGAAAACTATACGCGTGAGGCTGGCGTTCGCGGATTGAAGAAACAGTTATCCAATGCAGCCAGAAGCATCGCTCAGACGTATGTCATGGGGGAACTGCAACTGCCTTACAGCATTAAAAAGAAAGATTTGGAACGTTGCTTGGGTCAGCCGATCGCACGTCATGACCGGGCACAAAGAGAAAATCCGCCAGGTGTTGTCACTGGTCTGGCTTGGACGCCGGTGGGCGGAGAAATCTTATTTATCGAAGCGGTGGATATGCCTGGAAACGGAGGCTTGAAGCTGACTGGAAAGCTTGGGGATGTGATGCAGGAATCGGCCATGATCTCATTGAGCCTGCTGCGCTCACGCTTACCGCTCAACACGTCCTATTTCAAAGATCATGATCTGCATATCCATGTGCCTAGCGGGGCGACTCCTAAGGATGGCCCATCGGCAGGTATCACCCTATTTACCGCATTTGCTTCCTTGCTGACAGGAATCAAGGTCGATCCACAATTAGCGATGACAGGGGAGATCACATTACGCGGTGCCGTATTGGCTATCGGTGGATTAAAAGAAAAATTACTTGCGGCTAAACAAGCAGGTATTACAAAAGTCTTGATTCCAAAGGAAAATGAAGGAGATTACAAGGAACTGCCATCGTCCATCAAAGAGGATATGGAGATCCACTTTGTCGAAACGGTTGAAGACGTGCTACATTTTGCTTTAGGAGTTTCTTTGAAGCAGCTTGCTTATTCCTTTCAAAACTTGCATCCAAATACGAAAGAAACTGTTCCTGAACGAAAGAGTGAAATGGACGCAACTACCCATATTTCTATCTTATAAAAAAGGTCTGCACGATAAGAACGCGCAGATCTTCTTTTGTAATGATAAGAGGCATTTATAAGAGATCATTGAGCTGATTGGTCAATTCGATTTCTGCTTGGTCTCGTTTTCTTTGCAGTTCGATCAATGGTTCCACATAGCGATCTACAAATTTGTTTTGTTCCTGTAAAGGGATGTATTCGATGTAGTAGGACATCAGATCATCTTCGCGTATCGTCAATTTGGATGTCCCATCTGCCAGATCCGCTACCAGTTGTTTGCGGATCGCTTCAAAGTACCAATTATAAAATTTTAAATTGATCGGGTAAGCCGTTTGATTCACTTGGCTGGGAGTCAAAACCAGGCAAAGATTGCTGGCGATGAACTTACCATGGATATACTGACTTTTTCCAAGCGATCCACCAGCAGAAATCGCGTAGACGAGCGCTTCGCAATCATGTGTATAAGCATTATGCTTTTTTCTTTCGCTGGATGCAGTGACGAAATCGAAGGCACCGTCATCAACGTTCTTTGAGGAAGGCAGTGTGCCTTTTGTGGCATCAAACAGACAATCAAAACGAACGAGGGTATGTTTGCTGTTACGCGGTTCCCGCCATCCCAAACAATTTAATACGCCGCGTTTAAAAATTGGATGTAATGCGGAAACTCCTTTGATCGAGCGACGGTTATTGATGATATCGACAATAGTATTTTCTATATCATTCCATTGATTGTTGACATCCAAACGTCCTTTATGCTGAACGCTCACAAAACCATCTTCTTCTAAATTATAGAATAGAACGAGATCATCTGCATGATGTGCGGTTTTCGTAAAACCAAAGATGGATGTGTTGACCGTACGCCCTTGTTCATTGAACAAGTTATAAGGCATTTTGATGACAAAATCTAATTTTGCTTGGCGAAGAATCTCCTGGGTAAGACCGTTTTCCCCTTGATGTTTCGTTAAGGTAGGGGTTGGCATGATGACGATCAACTTGCCGTTTGGTTCCAAATATTGAATTGCTTGTTTTACAAAACGAATGGGATAATCATTTTCATAAGGAGGATTGATGATACACTTTGTCGGCTTTTGTTCACGAATGAATCGTAACAGGGTATCATCATGATTATCGACGATCGCTTCGTTATTATCATGCAAAAGACTACTTCTATAAAGCAGATTGGAACGTCCATCGCCATGAAGGAACATATTGGAACAAGCTAAGGCAAACAGCACTGGATCAATTTCAAAGCCGATGATCTGTTTGGAACAGATCTCATCGATCTTTGCCAGATCATCGCCAGCCAGATTGGTGAGAACTTCTAAAGCATCCATCAAAAAACCGCCTGGACCCATACAGGTGTCCAGCACTACGTCATCCACTTGGAGACGAGCGAGCTTGATCATTAACGATCGAACGTGATCAGGTGTGAGGATGATGTTTTTATTTTCCACTTTCCCGGCACGTTTTAGAAATAATTTGTAAGCTTTTCCTAAAATATCGCGTTTCTCATCATGGATAAAAGGATAGTAGATCTTCTTTTCAATCAAGCGAATGATCTTTTTATAGTCTTCTAAAGCAAAATCGATGGTAGAGATGAACGCAAAGCGATCGCGCCAACTGAACTCTTTAGAAAGGTTATTCACCTTTCCCTTTAGTTCGATCGAAATAGCTTCTAATAAGCGTTTATTTAAATTATGCGCTTCTAATAATGTCAGTTTGGTGGTTGCTCTTTCTGTCTCTGATGGTGGTCTTACGGACGCATAGCTTGCACGAAAGTCATCATTACGCAAAGCAATGAGGATGCCAGAGAAAAAGAGACTGCGATCAGTGTCTCGTACTTTGTTTCCATTGTGAAATGTTTCATTGAGTTGTTTGATGATTCGTGTAAGCTCTTCATCTGAAATGCTCTCTCCAGCTATTTTCTTTTCATAGGTCTTTTTGATATTATCTAAGGACATCAAGCTGTCATGGACCTGAAATTGAGCAATCCCATCTTGCGGATGTGCTTTATAGTAATAAGTGGTTTTTAGCTGGCTGAGTTCTTGCCCAGAGACCGCTATACCAACCATGCCTTTATTTTTGATGGTATTGTGTTCCATATAATGTTTTACTTCTTTTTGCGCATCGGAATGTTTCAATGCTTTTGCTTCAACGATGATTACAAAATCACCCATATCTTTAAAAAAATCAGGATATCCTGCATCATTTGTCCCTTTTTTGGAAGTGAATCCATAAGATTTTGGAATAGCACTTTTCTCTAGAAAAGTCGTTGTTCCATAATAATTACGGAAGAGATTTTCAGTGATCGTCTCAGATATCGGCTTCGTTTGCAGACTGTCCATGATGAACCTCCCATTTCTACTTATTTAAATATACCGTTATCCGCAATTTTTGTCGAGTGTTCACTTGCTGGAATAAATGCTGCAAAGAAACTTCAATAAGAATACAAGTTTAGGCGAAATGTGAAAGAAATAAAAAAATAGACTTTTACGAGAATTCTATCCCGATGTGTTGTGTTTGATCAAGTTGATGAAAGATTTCACGCACATTCGATATTGTAGTGAATTGATAAATCTCCTATTCAGATCATTATGCTCATAAGTACAATTTTTATATATCGAATGTCATTTTATACTTCAAGTAAACAAAGGATTCAATGTGAGAGATCTTTTGGATGAGAAGGATAGTTTATATTGTTGAAACGATAATCATTTTTTTAATTAACGTATATAATAGACATAAGTAAGTATTTATTCGATTGCAGGAGATTTTTATGTTAGATGTTTTAGTAGTTGAGCCATTAGAACAAATGGCTGAGGTGTATAAAAACATGATACCTTGGGAGATGTATGGCTTCTCCATCACTTCAGTTTGTGATACAGAGCAACAGGCGATCTCGTATTTTGGTGAATACCCATATGCACTGGTGATCTGTGACTTGCGATTAAAAAGAGGAAACGGGCTTTCACTAATCAAAAAATTAAAAGAATTAGATCCTGGATGTGTGATTGCGGTAATATCTGATCAGGATGAGTTTCGATTTGTCCATGATGCATTCCGCTTAGGCGTATTTGATTTTTTACAGAAAAAAACAATACGTGCTTCGCAGTTGACAAAGCTTGCATTGGAAGTAAAACAACAAAGAAAGCAGCAATTGGAGGAAACCGAATTAGATAAACTTGAAAAAATGCTTGGACATGTACGTGATCATCAGAAAATCGATGAAAATGATTTTTATAACGTTTTGGACAAAATGAATATGAGCATGTTACAGGCTGATTATGTCATGGCATATGTGCGAATGGATAATGTTCGCCAAATCAATCGCAAGTTGAAAATATATGATCAACCAGATTGGATCAGTGAAGAAGAATACATGTTATTATACAAAAATAGATTAAAGCAAAGAGAAGAATTGCGAATGAATATCATGAAAACGATTTGTGATCATTTGCAGCTTCCTTCTTACCAACTTCTATTTATTAAACGTCATAGCGTTATTATTATTTTTCCAGCGAAGATGCGCTCAATGTTTATGAAACAGGCAGAATGCCTCAAACAAGAGATAGAGCATGCATGCTCTGCGGAATTTTCTATCACAGTCAGTCAAATCATAAAGTGTTCTGATCGTTTTTTAGTCGCTTTTCGACAGTTGATGGAAGGTCAAAAGCGAAAGTTTTCTATCGGAGATAGCAGTATTGTTGATTTGGCACAAGATGATATATGGAACGTTCTAGAATTAAATAGTATTCCTATTCATTTGCAACTAAAACAGGCGATTCTTTCTCATGATGGCGAAAAAACTTTGCATATTCTGTTTCGAATGATGCAATTCATCAATGATAATACCATAGCTCAATCAAGCATCATTTAATATTTTGTAAGCTTGTTTACATGGATGGAAAAGACCCTGCATGAAGAATTTGATGATTTATCTATGCAAAAAGAAGCTGTGATTGAAAGTGAGACGTTTATGTTTTTAAAGTATGAGTTGGAAAGAATATTTAAAACATTTAAGGATCAATTTGAACAAAAGCATACATCGCAGGCACACCATATCAATAAAATGAAAGAGTATATAGAGAAACATCTTTCAGAAAAAATAGAGTTACAAAATGTAGCACAATCAGCAGATATTTCTGTGGTATATGCATCAAGAATCATGAAGGAAGAGACAGGATATTCATTATTACAATATATTCAGAAGCATCAAATGAAAAAGGCGGAGCACTTGCTTCGAGACACCAATTGGAAAATAAATGAGATTTCTTCAGCGGGTGGTTATGAGGACGCTTTATATTTTAGTCGTCAATTTCATAAATGGTATCAAATAAGCCCAAGAGAATATAGAAAGCGGTTACAAAATATGGGTAAAAGATAGATTGTCAATTGTATATAGGCTAAAATATGGATAAAATGTCAAATTTTATCCATTTCTATTTTTTCTAGATCTTCCTTCTTCTACTGCATTGTTTTTTCCTATGCTTAAATAAGGTTAGGTAGAGGAGGGATTTGAATGCGGATAAGAGCAATTCTGTTGACTGGGATCATGATGTTTACATCAATTATACCAGTACAGGCAACTACAAAAACAAATGACGGTGATCAAATATTGCCAGACCCAGTTGATTTGCAAGGAGACTATGTTTATTATGATGTCTTAAGCGATGAATTCAACGGGGAAGTGAAAGATGAATGGCTGATGGATTATATGCCATGGTGGAGTGATACGGCTGAAAGAGAGCAGAGTGGAACAAAGACGCGTTATCGCTTTATTGATGCAGACAGTGAGAATAATCAAAGCCTTCAAATTTATGTAAACGGTGAAAATCGCATGGGTGAAAAAGATTTCCAACCATATTATTTGGAGAAACTATCTGGTCCGCAAAGCCAGGAGGCAAAAGATCGTTATTTAGCAGATAAAAGCCAAAAGAATACTTGGAATTCAAAATTTGCCGACTTTATGGCTGGAGGAAAAGATTATCTGAATACCTTCCGTGGAAGTGAAGCTCCAATTGAAAATCATTTAAACTATACAGATGCAGGAGCAACGACTTATGGATATTTTGAGGCTAGAATAAAATTTATGTCCATAGAAAAAGGGCAAGGTATAGCACCGGCATTTTGGTTTATCGGTATGCAAGATGATGTCTATGATCGTGCAGAGGTTGACGTATTTGAATTTTTAGATAATCATACGCTTGATTTCACGATTCATCCAAAAGGAGATCCAAATGTTCAATATGCAACGAAGGAATTTAAATTTGAGGAAGACATGTCACAAGATTACCATACATATGGTGTTCTTTGGGATGAAAACGGATTTAGTTTATATGTAGATGGAGAATTCATCTATCGACATGAAAGAAAGATTGACTATCGTATGATTCCGATGTTCTCAATCAATCACCATGAAAATGGATGGATCGGTTCTGTAGATGGTCAAGATTTGCCAGAAGAACGAACGATGGATATTGATTATTTCCGTGTGTTTAAAAAGGTAGGAACGGATCCTGAACCAAACAAATTGCCTGAACCAGAAATGACCCCAGGAAATAATGTTGCAGAAGGCGCTTATATCTCTTTGTTTGGTTTGACAGGTACAGAAGCTGATGCGACACCGGTACAGTGGCTGAATGATAAAAAAACGGATAATACAGTATGAAGTGGTATTTGTGATCGTATGGGTGAAACTATGGAACAGTCAACTTTACCACAATACCTGTATATTGATTGGAGAATGCCTGCAACATTTGATACGATCATTCTCCATGCACAGAATGCAAAATCAAGTGCTCCAACGTTGGTTGACGTTGAAATATCTAAAGATGGAGAAAATTGGGAAACAATCAAATCCGATGTTCGTCTTGATTGGAAAACAGATTCACAGATTGCTGAATCACAAGTTATTGCATTGGATAGTGTTCAAGAAAATAATCTATACACTAGAATTAAAATCAAAGAAGCAAACTTAAATGCACAAGGTAGATTTGGCTTATGCGAGGTTGAAATCGGTGAAGATATTGTACCGATGACACCAGAATATATGCCATTACCTGACGAGGTTGATGCAAATATGAAGGATTCTTTGTTCTCTACTTGGAATTTGGATGGAGATTCTTCATCAACGACAGAAGGATTGGGTTTGACGTGTAATGAAAATAACCTAACATATGTAGAAGGAAAAGACGGTCAAGCGTTACAGGTTAATGGAAGAAATCAACATATCTACGCACCATTAGAAACTAATGATGGCAGTCAGTTAAAATGCGATGAAGACTTTACCTTAGGAATGTGGATTAAACCATCTTATACTTCTTTGTCTGGTGATGAGATTATATTAGCTCAACAAACTGGTTCTCAAGGAGGACGTCCGTGGTTATTAATTTATAATAACAATATAGGAACTTTCTTAGGTAATGAAAATACGTTTGGTAATATTCCTTTGAAAGAAAATGAATGGCAGTATGTAGCGGTTACTTTCCATGTGTTAGATAATGAAAAAGCGGAAATCAGATTATATGTAAATGGACAATTAGATGTGACAAAAACAATTTCATATGAAGCTGATAGTAAAGGTAACCCTCAACTATTGCTTGGTCGTCATAAGAATAATGAAAAAGGATTCTATGAAGGACAAATGGACAGTATCACATTATTGAATAAGTGCATACAGCCTCAAGATATGAAAGCTCTTTACGAAGCAAATGGACGTGTCAATGAAGCGAAGGGACAAACATATGATCTAAGTAAAATCGTGGAATTGCCAACTATTAGAGGAAATATCGGTGAGTTAATAAGCGATAGTTTGAGCATGCCAGAAGAAGTTACAGCTGTATTTGACAATGTATATGGACAATCAGTAAAAGTAAATTGGAATGCAGATGATCTAGCGAAAATAGATTTTACGAAAGCGGATGTATATACTGTTCGTGGAACTGTAGACTTAAGTGCTTATCCACAAACGACCAATACGAAACAGCTGGAAGCTGAGCAGAAAATTGAAATTGTCGCTCCAGTTAGTTTAACAGGTCTATCAGAAGCTTTACAAAAAGTGAACGCAGTAGATGAAAGCAAATATACAGAAGAAAGTTTCAAAGCATTCTTAACTGCAGTTCAAGCTGCACAGACTAAGCAAACTCAGCTGATTATTGGAGGTTATCCAAATTATTCAACACCAGAAAGAGCGCCTGCTTATGCAACACAAGAAATCGTAGATGGAACTACGGCAGAACTCATTGCAGCATTTGATTTGTTAGTAGAAGTTGAAGAACCATCCGTTAATGTGACAGAATTGGAAAATCTGCTAAGCAAAGTGGACCAATATAACAAAGACGATTATACAAAAGAATCTTGGGATCAATTGATTGCTGTCGTTGAAGAAGCACAAGCTTTGCTGGATAAAGAAGGATATACTCAAGATGAAATTGATCAAATGGTCAATAAGCTTGAAAAAGCAATTTCTTCATTAGAAAATAATGAAAGCGAAATAACAGTAGATACTTCTGATTTAGAAGCATTATTAGATAATGTAACAGATTTAAAGAGCAGATATTATACAGAAGATTCTTGGTCATATTTAGAAACTGTTGTTCATGAGGCAGAAGATTTATTGGAAAAAGAAAACTTGACGCAAGATGAAGTTGACAAATTAACAGAGAAGCTGTCAAAAGCTATTCGTTCGCTCGAAGTGAAACAACCATCAGATGATAAAGATGATGAGACAAATGATGATTCTGTAAGTACTGCTGCAGAAGATGCATTAATAAACTGGATGGCATTGTTTGCAATTGCAACTCCAGCATCTGCAGTATTGCTCAAGAGAAAATACAATAAAAAAACGCATTAAGCTTTTTACAAAACTAACGATACTCCTAACACACAAAACAGTAATTTGTAAAAGGTAATATTTGTAAAAGTAGATGGATGTTTCTTACCATCTACTTTTCTTATGCGAATGAATCATCTTTTCAATCTGCTAAAGTTAGAGGGGGAGAGGATAGAGACAATTTATTTCACGTGGATATCACTCTTGAGATGTCTAAATTTATTGTGTTTTTTGATAAGTGCTATTTTGCTGTTGAAATGAATGCTTTATGCTTGATTCCTTTCAAATGATAGACATAATAACTAGTCATGATCTGCATAAAGATTGTATACATGATCTAATCTAAAATATTCATATTTTTTCTAAGCATAAAATGGTATATGATGAAGGTAAATACACGTAGAAATGAAATAACATCAAAATTGCAATGGTTTGTTTGAACCACTATGAAAAACTCTTGCCTTTCATTCATCTTAATCATATTATTTCATATAAAATTCATCATACTTATCCAGAGTAATACCCTGTTTATTAGCAAAAACATTAGCAGACACCTTTTAAAACAAAAAAAGCCTTTAAATAAAGGCCAATGGTGTCAACCTAAGAAGATTTAGGTTGGCTCCTTTTTTTTGTTTT
>CBCTZR010000017.1:0-34563 GCA_965151435.1 uncultured Merdibacter sp.
CCTATATAAAGCACATATTTACATTCATGCTATTTTCTAACTGTCAAACTCCCGAAAAAAAACAACGGAAAAGCGAAAAAAGCAGGATGGTCAATTCAAAGAGCAAGGAGAGAGCTTTTATGATATAATATGCGAAGGTGATAAGCGAAATGGATGGAATTTTGATAATCAACAAAGAAGTAAATATGACCTCTCATGATGTAGTTGCGCAATTACGTCGTATTCTTCATGAAAAGAAGATCGGTCACAGTGGTACCCTGGATCCGCAGGCAAGTGGTGTCCTGCTTGTTCTGATCGGTAAAGCATGTAAGATCTTACCATTTTTATCTGATACCGATAAGGAATACATCACACGGTTAGTTTTGGGTAAACGAACGATTAGCGATGATATATGGGGAGAAGTACTGGAAGAGAAAAGCATATGTCCCATTGCGGACTTCTCTGCATTGTGCGCTCGTTTTGTCGGTGAAATCGAACAGACACCACCTATGATATCCAGTATCAAAGTAAATGGAAAAAAATTATATGAATATGCCAGAACTCATCAGGAAGTAGAAGTTCCAAAAAGAAAAGTGACGATTTATTCGATCGATGTGTTGGATGAAGAAAGCTTACGTTTTCGTGTTTCCTGTAGCAGTGGGACTTATGTGCGTGCGCTGTGTCGAGATCTGGCTTTCACTAGTGGAAATGTTGGTTGTATGGCTGAATTGGTGAGAACGAAAGTAGGAAGATTTTCCATTGAGGAAAGTGTGTCGTTAAACGATGTGGCAAATGGAAATTATCAACTATTGGAGATCGATGCGTTATTGGAGCATATACCGGTTGCTGCTTATGAACCTCTTCATGATATCTATGATGGAAAAAGCATTCATCTTTCGATTAAAGAAAGACCTACGCTTATCCGCATCCAAGATCAAAAGCATACGATCGCAATTTATAAATATAGTCATGGAGACGTATATAAATGCGCCAGAGGATTATGGTAGGTGTTAAGATGGAAGTGAATAAAATCTCATTACAATCGCACAGATCATTTTCACGTGGTATTACAGCGTGTATTGGCTATTTTGATGGTTTGCATCTGGGACATCAAAGCTTGATCAAGGAAGTCGTTTCAAGTGCAGCGAAAAATCATACGATACCTGCTTTAATTACTTTTGATCCCGATCCTTGGGTCGTATTACGTGGAATGCATGATCCTGTGCATTTGACCAGCATGCAGGATCGAGTCAAGATTGCTTCCCAGATGGGCATCGAACAATTTTTGATTTTAGATTTTACGAAGGAAATGGCAGCGTTAGATATTGATGCTTTCCATGCGCTGTTAACGAGAAATGGCGTTAAAAAGTTGGTATGTGGACATGATTTTCATTATGGCCAATACGGTAGCGGAAATGCACAGACATTATTGAGTCAACATGAATTTGAAGTTGCGATCATTGAACCAGTTACATATGATGATGTTCGCATCTCTTCTACGCGTATCGAACAGCTTATTCAAGATGGAGATGTTGCCACATCCGCTATTTTGTTAGGACGTTATTATTTTTTGCGCGGAATTGTTGAGCGAGGATTTCGCAGAGGGACGACCATGCATTTTCCAACAGCAAATCTTCTGTTAAAAGACCATTATCTTTTACCGAAAAAAGGAGTATATGCAGGTATTGTTTCCGTTCATAATCAACGTTATGAAGCGATGATCAATGTAGGGGACAATCCAACCTTCGCAAATCATAAAATTACGATTGAAGCAAATTTATTTGATTTTGATGAAATGATCTACGATGAGCCCATTACCTTTTATTTTGTGAAGTTCATTCGTGATGAAAAACGCTTTGAAAACAGAGAGGAACTGATTTGGCAGTTGAAAAGCGATAAAGAGCATATCCGCCAATTGTTTGATGAACATCCGATGTGGAAGGAGGAAAGCCTATGCGTTTAAAAGTATTTTCAGTCATCGATGATACATTGGACCACCTCAGTGAGCATCAGCCGATCTATGAGCATTGTCTGAGCGAACTGCAAAAGAATTTGCAGCAGATCCTGGGAGAACAAAACGAGATGGTCGTGGATATCCGCGGACGTATCAAAACGAAAGAGAGCTTGCGTGAAAAAATTATTCGCAATCGTTTTTACATCGAATTCGATCAAGCAAAACAGATTCTGGAACATCTTAGCGATCTGATTGGGGTCAGCATCGAATGTCGTTTCATTCAAGAGGAATTCTTATTGTTGAAGCAGTTGCGCGAAGCGCTGAGTGAACAGGCAGATGATGGTCTCTATTATCATAAGGCATATCCACATGTACATTTTGACATCCATTCCAAACAACCGCAGATACAAAAAAATGGCTTTGCAATCTATCGTATTGATGGCTGTTATCTATACGAAGGACAACGTATCAATGTAGAGCTTCAAATCAAGTCTTTGGTCAATACATTTTGGAGCGAGATCGAACATAAACTGGTTTATAAGAATTCCAATTATTATGTGTATGATGATTTTATGAAAGAATTGTTGTCTTCACTTAAAGCTTCGTTGACCATCGTTGACCGTCAGATGAGCATTTTGTTTAATCAGATGCAGGATCATTCGCAAAATAATCTAAAGGTTACCCAAAGCGGTTTTGAAAGCTTGATCACAAAGGGAATCAACGATATCTTTGCTATGAAAATGCTGGATTCTGTCGGTTTTACGATGAATATCAAGAATACTTCGATGATCCTGGGACACTACATCTTTTTAAATGATTTGCAGGATAATCGACAGGACAGCGATCATATAGGAGCTCTTTTTCGCACGTTCCGTAAATTAAATTCGATCCAGATCGATTTTACAGAGGAAATCATCATGGAAGAGGAATTACATAGCGATGATGTGTTTGTTCAGATCTTAGGGAATCATCTGTTATCCATCATTAATGATGATTATGACTGGTATGTTTTTTTCCGCATGTTATTTGCGATCGAACCTGGCAATAACATTCTTGATTTCATGATGTTTTTAAAGGTGATCAAGAATTATCTGGTGGATGATTATTGGCTGAACACCAGTTTTGTGAGGCTTACGATGGAGGAAGCAGAAATACTGCATCGCGAATGTATGAAGATGCTTGCCGATTCTTTGGTGCATATAGGAACCATCCATATCCTTCATGACGATAAGATGAAAGAGATTAATCGCCTGTTCGTTCATTTTATCGAGGAATTGGAACAGAGAACCATTTCGTATCGTGATTTCATGCAATATCAAAAAGCATATCATGATGAATGGATCTTGCGGATCGATCGATTATTCGGTCGTGTGCCATCGATAAAAGAAGGATAAAAATGGTATAGTGCGAGCTGCTTATTCATAAGATACAATAGCAGAGGAGGGAAACTCTATGAATAAGCAAGCATTAGCTTTTCTTACGCTCTTTTCTTTGATTTTGATGTTATCGGTTTATTATGTGACATTACCAAATGATGTGAGCACAGTTATGAGTGAAGAGACGCAAGAACGAGACACGAATGATACGGAGTCATTGACGGAAGATGAGGATAACAGTAAGTTACAAGATACAATTGCTCAAAAAATCAATGAACAGCTCAATGCTGCCAGTGCTGTCATGGCAGATGCAAATAGCAGTGAAGAAGAAAAACAAAACGCTTTGACTCAAATTGAACAACTGGAAAAGATAAAAGAAGAGCAGCAGAAAGTCGTCGATCAACTGGAAGAAGAAGGATTTGAAGCGGCAGTGGAAATCAGTGAAGGAACTTGCCGGATTACGCTTTATGATTGTGAAGAAAACAACGAAAATGTTAACAAGGCTATGAAATGCGCTTATCGTGTGGTAAATCAAAATTATTTATTAGAAGTTACTTTCAAAACCTCTTGATGTTTGATATAATGTTGGCAGAAGGTGATAATATGGCACAGGATTATATCGTTATTCAGCCACAAAGAGAAATCGGAATCGTTGCGCTGAATAAATCTGTTTTTACGACGATTGCTAAGATAGCGATAGATGAAGAAGATTCCATCTTACTCAATGAGGGAGGCACTTTGTTCAAATATCCGATTAGTTGTAAACTGTTGGATAATAAAATGGTATTAACGATTGAAGTGAAAGTTAAGTATACAGTAAACGTTAGTGATGCATGCAGCAAACTGCAGAAAAAGATCTTTGAAAGCATATCGCACATGAGTGAATATACACCTGACAAGATTGATATTCGGGTGGTTGGCTTTGTCTTTTAAGAAATCCTGACGGATTTCTTTTTTACTATCAAGGAGGATTTTTATGCCTGTTACATTGGATGACTGTTTAGTGGTGGGCATCTCTTCTCGCGCTTTATTTGACCTTGGAAAGGAAAATGAGATCTTCGAGAATGAAGGATTAGATGCTTATCGCAGTTATCAGATTGAACATGAAGATGATTTGTTAAAACCGGGTAGTGGGTTTTCTTTAGTAAAAGCATTGCTTCATCTAAATGAATTAAGTAATTCGCATTTGGTGGAAGTTCTCATCTTATCTAGGAATGGTGCGGAGACCAGCTTGCGTATTTTTCATTCTATAGAGCACTATGGCTTAGACATTACCCGAGCAGTATTGAGCGGGGGAGAAAGTATTGCCAATTATTTGGAAGCGTTTGGTGTCGATCTGTTTTTATCAGCGGATGAAGAAGATGTGCAGGCAGCCATTGATGCAGGTTTTGCAGCGGGTATCATCTATCCGCACAAGGAACAATACCCCTTTGATCAACTGAAAGAAATTCGGATTGCCTTTGATGGTGATGCGGTCTTATTTTCTGATGAATCGGAACGCATTTATCAAGAACAAGGCCTAGAAGCGTTTGTTGAATATGAACGAGCAAATGCAAAAAAACCTTTACCAAAAGGACCGTTTGCAAATTTGTTAAAAACACTTTCTAAATTACAAGAAAGTTTTGCACCAGGACAGGTACCTATTAAAACTGCATTAGTCACTGCACGCAATGCACCGGCACAGGAACGTGTGATTCGAACATTGCGCGCTTGGAACGTACGGATTGATGAAGCGTTCTTTTTGGGTGGAATTCCGAAAAAGAATGTATTGGAGAAGTTTGGAGCACATATATTTTTCGACGATCAGGATGTGCATGCATCCAAAGCAAGCGAAGTCGTTCCAAGCGCCCGTGTACCTTATAAGAGCAAAACGATGATAGGAGGAAACGATGATGGAAATGAATCGGCATAAGATGCGTGAGGTGGCGATGACCTCATTATACCAGCATTTATTATTAGGCAAGGATATCCGCGAATGCGTGTATGCAAATTGTGATAGCAATACGATCGATCCTTTCCTTTATACAATTACGATGGATACCGTTCGCTACAAAGACGTATACATAGAAAAGATCAGTGAACGACTCAATAGCGATTGGACCTTTGATCGTTTAGGATACATTGAACAGGCGATCTTATTGATGGCTTGCTGTGAGATTGATCTAGAACTTGTTCCGAAAGCCATCGTTATTGATGAAGCAGTTAATTTAGCGAAAAAATACTGTGATGAGGATGCCTATAAACTGATTAACGGTATACTGGATCAATTATAAGATGAACGAAACGATTTATCCGATCAGTAGCATCGTTAAATACATAAAAAGTTCTTTGGAACAGAATCCATATCTGAACGGCATCCTGATACAGGGGGAAATCTCTAATCTGAAGAAACATCGAAGCGGTCATTGGTATTTTACTTTAAAAGATACACAGGCTCGTCTTTCTTGCGTGATGTTTGCAACCTATGCTTCACGTTGTCATGCGAAAGTGGAAGATGGAAGCAAAGTTATCGTCAAAGGTTCAATATCGATGTATGAACAACAAGGAAGTGTGCAATGTTACGTAACTGCTATCAGAAATGATGGGTTAGGAGACCTCTACCTTCGCTATGAAGAATTAAAAAAGAAATTATTTCAAGAAGGATGGTTTGATGAATCGCATAAACAAAGCATACCTTCTTATGCAAGCAATATTGGTATCATTTCTGCAAAAGAAGGCGCAGCATTGCAAGATGTGCTTACAACGATCTACAAGCGTTGGCCAATTGCCCGGTTGACACTTTATCCCGCTTACGTTCAGGGAGAACAAGCATCTGCGTCTATTATTCAAGCATTGCAGAAAGCTGATCAAAACAACCATGATTGCCTTTTACTGGTACGCGGAGGCGGAAGTATTGAAGACTTATGGGGTTTCAATAGCGAAGCACTGGTACATTGTATTTATGATCTAAAAACGCCGATCATCAGCGGTGTTGGCCACGAAAGCGATACGACATTGGTCGACTATGTATGCGATGTGCGCTCTCCGACACCTACTGGTGCTGCACAGCGGGCAACGGCAGATAGGAATGAAGTGAGAAAGATCTTACAGGGACAACAACAGGTTCTTGTCTCACTTATCAAGCGCCATCTTCAGGAAAATCGTCAACAACTCGCTTTTCGATCACATTCCCGACATTTGCAGGATCCAATTGGTTATGTTAAGGATCAGCATATGCATTTAGTTCAGATCGTGACTGAACTGGAGCATTACGGGGAAACTATGGGTAATAATCGACGGCATTTGCAGCAACAACGAGCTATGATCTTCCATCTGATAAAACGTCATTTATTATTTCAACGACGAGAAAGCACACAACATAAAAAGCAATTGAATGACGCAATACAGCTGTATTGGCAGCAACAGCAGAAAAGATTTCAACGTTCGTTATCATTGCTAGACGCTTACAGCCCGTTAGCGGTTTTAAAGCGAGGTTATACCTTGGTGGAACAAGAGGGTACTTATGTAAAACATGCGGATGATTTAGATATCGATAAAGATTTGATCATTCATTTTAATGATGGCAGCTGGCGGGCACAGTTGAAAGAAAAGGAGGAAACGCATGGCAAAGAAAGAAACATTTAAACAATCGATGCAGCGATTAGACGAAATTATCGCTTTACTGGATAAAAATGAAATTGAATTAGAAGAAGCGATGTCCTTGTTTGAAGAGGGGTTAAAGCTAGTAAAAAACTGTGATTCTCAGCTGCAGACGTTTGAAAAACATATGGAAGATCTATTGGCAAAAGAAGAGGAGACACCTCATGAAGAAAACATTTGAAACATATCTATCATCACTCCAAGCGGACTTTCATGATTCGCGAACAAAAGAAGCTATGTTCTATTCACTGCTTGCTGGAGGAAAACGCGTTCGTCCACGCTTGTTATTTGAATTGCTGAAAGGCTATGGACTAGATGAAAAAATAGGCTATCCTTGCGGTGCAGCTATTGAGATGATCCATACTTATTCATTGATTCATGATGATCTTCCTGCCATGGATGATGATACGCTTCGTCGAGGGAGGAAGACTTGTCATATCGCTTTTGATGAAGCTACAGCTATTTTAGCTGGTGATGCATTGTTAACACAAGCCTTTCAAGTGGCATTGCGCAGTGAGTGCACGGATCAAGCAAAAGTAAAATTAATTGAGCTTTTGAGCACCTATGCGGGTATTGATGGGATGATCTTGGGACAGACATACGATATGGAAGCAGAAAACGAACAGAATGTATCCATGGAATGTTTAGAACAGATCCATCGTCATAAAACTGGGAAATTATTAACATTGCCGTTGCTTTGTGCGGCAGTGCTCAGCGATCATTACGAAGATATAGACACCTTAAAGATCATTGGTGATCGAATTGGACTTTCCTTCCAGATACAAGATGATGTTATGGATGTTACCGCTACACAGGAACAGCTTGGCAAATCGACTAGTGATGTAACCAATCATAAAGTTACGTATGTTACCTTACTTGGAATCGAAAAAGCGAAGCTGCTCTGTGATCAATATTATAATGAGGCGATGCAATACATAAAACAATTACATGCAGATACAGATGGATTTGTTGCTTTTCTGAAAGAATTGGAAAATCGCCGTCACTGATGAACAAAAGGAGTGTGGAACGATGCATCTCTACGATATACGTGAACCTCAGGATATCAAACATCTAACAATGGAAGAATTAAACGAATTAGCCGCTGAAATTCGCGATTTTTTGATTGATTCCATTGCGAAGACAGGTGGTCATCTTTCAAGTAATCTAGGAGTCGTTGAATTGACTATTGCATTGCATTATGTGTTTCAAAGTCCCATCGACCGCATTCTTTTCGATGTAGGACATCAAAGTTATGTACATAAGATACTGACTGGTCGTTCACGACGCTTTTCTACCTTGCGCCAATATAAAGGGCTATCTGGTTTTCAAAAACGCTATGAGAGCGAACATGATTGCTGGGAGGCTGGTCATTCTTCGACTGCACTTTCTGCAGCATTAGGCATGGCTATTGCGCGTGATCTCAATGGTGATGACTATCAAGTGATTCCAGTTATCGGTGATGGTGCAATGGCGAGTGGAATGTCTATGGAAGCATTGAATCAGATCGGCGGCGAACAGCGGAATATGATCATCATCTTTAATGATAACTCTATGTCGATCTCTCAAAATGTTGGTGCGATGGATATCGCTTTCACAAAATTGCGGACCTGTCGTCCTTATGCGACATTGAAAAGCGATTTAGAACAGGGCTTATCTGGAACAAAAGTTGGACGCACTGTCTTAAAGGGAATGAAGAACGTTAAAAATGCCATTAAGGATAATGTAGTGGATACCTCTATCTTTGGAGAATTTAATTTAGATTATATCGGTCCTATCAACGGACATGATTTACCTTCATTGATCAAGGTTTTTCAATCCGTAAAACATCATCGCGGTCCGATCGTGATCCACGTATTGACAAAGAAAGGGAAGGGCTATCCGTTTGCTGAAAATGATAAAGAAGGAAACTGGCATGGTGTTTCTCAATTTGATCCTAAAAGCGGTCAACCACTTGCTAAGCTACCGGTCGGCCATTGCAGCTGGAGTGAAGTAATCTCTACGATCTTATGCGATTTTGCGCGAAAGGATCGTGATATCGTCGCAATCACGCCAGCAATGAAGAGCGGCTCAAAATTGGGTAATTTTGCGCGTGAATTTCCAAATCGGTTCTTTGACTGCGGGATTGCTGAAGAACATGCGATGACCTTTGCCGCCGGTTTGGCAATCAATGGCAAGCGTCCGTTTATTTCTGTCTATTCTTCCTTCTTGCAGCGTGCTTATGACCAGATCAATCATGATGTCGCTCGGATGGATTTGCCGGTCGTTATTGGAATCGATCGGTGTGGACTTGTTGGGGAAGATGGAGCAACGCATCATGGTGTTTTCGATATTGCTTTATTACAAAACGTCCCTAATTTAATCCTTTCACAGCCAAAAGATGCTTCCGAAGCAAGAGCATTGCTGCAATGTGCATTCCAGCAAAAACATCCTTTTTGCATTCGTTACCCTAAAGGAAGCATTCCAAATGCGTGTGATCCATCGCTTCAAGCTCCTGTTGGAACATGGACACGTTGGCAGTCACAATTGGAACCGAAAGTTTGTGTTATCACGTATGGTAGTGATGTGAATCGCGTCATTGCGAAAGCTACTGCAAATGAGATACCATTAGAGGTGGTCAATGCGCGTTATTTTAAACCAATGGATGAAACGATGTTAGATCAGCTGCTGCATCAAGATCGACCGATCATCGTTTATGAAGGTGACATGCTTAACGGTGGGTTGTCGAGTGCAATCTTACAATATGCAAATGATCATTTGATCCCTAAACCTTTGATCCGTATGGGGATCGCTGATCACTTTGTTGAACAGGGAAGCAATGCACAGCTCAGAAAAGCGGAAAGAATTGATATTAATTCTTTATTTCAGAAGATCGAGGATCTGTTATCATGCGATTAGATCAATGGTTGGCAAAGGAATGCCTTTTCTCACGAAGTAAAGCGCAGGATGCTATTCAGCAAGGAAGGGTACGCGTAAATGGAGAAATTGTCGTTAAGAACAGTATGGACATCAAAGATGGTGACATCGTTGAGGTACTTGCGCAGGAACAGGAATTTGTTTCAAGAGCTGGGAAGAAGCTTTTTGATGTCTTAGATGATTTTCAGATCCAACTTGCAGATCGCTGTGTGCTGGATGTAGGAGCGAGTACTGGAGGATTTACGGATGTTTGTTTAAAGCGAAATGCACGATTGGTCTATGCATTAGATGTTGGTCATGATCAATTGCACGAGAGCTTGTTGCGTGATCCACGCTGTATAAATATGGAAGGTCATAATATTCGTGATCTAACGACAGAATGGTTCTTAGAACCGATTGATTTCATCTGTATGGATGTTTCCTTCATCTCTTGTTTGACTGCTTTACGCCATCTGCATGCTACTTTTCCAAAAGTAGAAACGCTGGTGCTGATCAAACCACAATTTGAAGCGGGAGCACATTGCTTGAATAAACATGGAGTAATCAAAGATGCAAACGTCTTGATTCGCGTTTTGCGCCAGGTTGTTGATGAAGCGAGCAATATGGGATATTGTGTACGTCATTTAAAGGAAAGCAGTATTCGCGGCCGTGATGGCAATCGTGAATTCTTGATGCATCTCACTGATGAAGAGCGCACGTTTACTTATGATTATCGAGCGATTATAAAACGATGACCGCTCTTTTCTGTTATAATAGTAATTAGTTACGACGATGGGGGTGATTGCGATGTTAACGCATCTCTATGTGAAAAATTTTGTATTGATCGATCAAGTGAATTTAGATTTTACGGATAAAATGAGTGCATTTACAGGGGAAACTGGTGCTGGTAAATCTTTGTTGATTGATGCGATCGGCCTTTTATGCGGAGATCGTGCATCTGCTTCCTATGTCAAAAAGGACTGTGATAAAGCAATTGTTGAAGGCGTATTTGATATCAGTGAAAATCCTCATGCGCTCGCTATGTTACAAGAGCAGGGCTTTGATCTGGAAGGTGAGGATCTCATCGTCTATCGTGAAGTTAACACAATGGGTAAGAGTACGATTCGTATCATGCAGCGCGCATGTACAGTCGCTTTCTTGCGTGAACTGATGCATTGCATCGTAGATATACATTCTCAACATGATAACCAATATCTATTACAGCCCCGTTATCACCTCTCATTGCTAGATCGTTTTTGTGGAGATGAAGCATTACTGCAAAGCGTAAAAGAGACGTTTTTAGCTTATGATGGATTAAGAAAAGAAATCGATAATGTTTTAAAAGAAGACTTGAACATTGATGATCTAGATGAATTAACGGCATCTTTTAATGAAATTGAAGATGCAAAGCTTCAAAAAGATGAACTCTCACAATTAGAAGATGAAGTAAAAGCGATGAATCGTTTTGAATTGATTCAAAAACAAGCAATTACGGCACTGGAAGCCCTTGATGGCGAAAGAGGAAGCAATCCTTCTCTCTATGTGGCGATTCGAGCATTGGAGAGTATTCAAGATGTTGAACCTTATCAAAGCATTTGTTCTTCACTATCCGATGCATATTATCAGATTGAAGAACTCATCTCTACTTTGCATCAAGTGATCGAAAATGCTGAATACGATGAAGACAAACTCAATGATCTGCAGGAGCGTATATTTCTCTATCATCGTCTGTATCGAAAATACGGTGGATCTTTTGAATCTGTACAACAGCAAAAGATGCTTATTGAGGAAAAGATTGATAGGATCCTGCACCGTCAAGATTATCTCGATCGAAAAGAACGCGAACTAAGTGAGAAAAAACAAGCTTTTGATCAAGCGAGTCTTCAACTGCAGAAATTGCGTAAAGAGAAAGCGCTTATTCTGGAACAACAAGTCAATCAACAATTAAGCGATCTGATGTTGCCGAATGCTCGTTTCCGCATTGCATTTAAAGAGGGAGCAGGGAATGTGACTGGAATCGATAACGTAGAATTTCAGGTATCAATGAATCGTCAGGATTCTTTCATGCCATTGCAAAAAACGGCATCAGGAGGTGAACTGTCGCGTTTGATGTTAGGATTAAAATGTATCTTTACGCGTTTACAGGGAATTTCAACGGTTATTTTTGATGAGATCGACACTGGCGTGAGCGGTGCTGTCGCATTAGCAATCGGAAGAAAAATGCAATTGTTAAGTGAAGAGATTCAAGTGTTCTGCGTTACGCATCTAGCACAAGTGGCAGCTAGCGCTGACCAGCATCTTCTTGTTTCCAAGCAGGATGATCAGCAAATTACAACGACCTCCATTCATCTTTTGAATGAGGAAGAACGCATTCATGAATTAGCTGCGATTTCATCAAGCTCCCACAGCGATGCTTCCATCATGGCTGCACGCGAGCTTTATGAGAAAGCGCACAGGTAATTTTTTCAATGCGTATCACATTGTTTTTATAACCAAAATACCTCGTAGGAGGTGTTTTTTTATGAGACGTGGAGTCTATCTGTTTTTTACTTTGCTTCTACTGTTTGCGCCAATGCCAATCTATGCTCAAGATGAATTGGTTTTAGGTGGAAATAGCGTTGGGATCGAAATTCGTTACGATGGGCTCTATGTAAGCGGAACATACCCGATCAATGAACAAGTTGATCCTTCCGATACCTTCCAACCAGGAGATATCATTCAATCTGTCGATCACCAGCCAATGGAGGATCTATCCACTTTTTATTCTGTTTTAAAAGAACATACCGACCCTGTGAATGAGATTGCTGTTACCATTTTGCGTGATGATCGACAAATCGATACGATGATGCAAAGTGTTTATGATGAACAACGCCATTGTGTCAGCTGTGGATTGTATATCAAAGAAAAAATGAGCGGTGTGGGGACCATGACCTTTTATGATCCTAGCACAGAACGTTTCGGAGCTTTGGGACATGCAATTGAACAGTTGGATGATGACCTTGAAGGAAATCTCTATGATGCGAAGATCATCGATTACACAAAAGCGAAAACGACGGATACTGGTGAAAAGAAAGCAGATATCCTGTATGATGATGTAATTGCGACAATTGATCAAAACACACCGATCGGCATTTATGGGGAATATCAAGAATTGCCGGATACTACGACGTCATTACCTTGGGCGACAAGTGAAGAAGTAGTCGAGGGAGATGCATTGATCTATACGGTATTGGAGGATCAATCGATTCAAAGTTTTGCGATAGAGATTACGGATTTACATCCTAATACGCAGGATGATATGAAAGGAATCTCTTTTACTGTTACGGATAAAGAGCTTTTGGAAAAAACAGGAGGCATCATACAGGGAATGAGTGGTTCACCTATCGTTCAAAACGGAAAGATCGTAGGTGCAGTCACTCATGTAGTCACCGCTTCGCCACAGGACGGATATGGGGTCTTTATCGAATATATGTTGAAACATACCCGTTCGTCTTAAATCGACGAAAATCGACCGATTTCAGGCATTTAATGGCAATATATGCAGAATTGGTCGATTATTCACCGTTTTCACAATGGAATGAATTCAATTTCACCTTTCTTCGACATCTTTCGCAAATACGTCTTCTATAATGAACTTGAGGAGTTGGAAAGAAATGGAAAAAAATCTTCAAGTTTTTATCGTAGATGACAGTCAGGAAATGCTTCAAAAGATGAAAATGAGTTTATCAAACAGTCACCTTTTTGAAGTCATAGGTACTGCAACGAATGGGGAACAATGTCTGCATGCATTGAATGGACACAGTATCGATGTGCTGATCTTAGATTTGATCATGCCTGGGGTTGATGGAATGGAAGTTTTAGCAAATCTCAAAAAGCATGCGATCCATCCCCGGCATATTTTATGTACTACACCGATTTTAAATGATTTTATCGTATCACAGATTCAGCAATATGCCGTCGATTACATAATGATGAAACCTTTTGAACTACAGTCCTTGGAACAGCGATTACGGATCATCTGCGGTTATCATGCAAAAGTGAATTCACGCGATGCCATGATTCAGATCAATTTGGATGAGCAAGAACAACAGCGTATTCAAAAACTCGAATTAGAGAGTGAAATCACGTCCTTGTTGCATGAAGTCGGCATACCTGCTCACATCAAAGGATATATGTATTTACGTACTGCTATCTTAGAAACCTATCTCAACGTCGACTTTCTCGGTCAGATCACAAAAGTGCTCTATCCAGAAATTGCTCGTAAGTATGAAACGACGGCCAGTCGCGTAGAACGTGCCATCCGTCATGCGATCGAAGTCGCCTGGAACAGAGGTAATATCGATGCCATTGATGATATTTTTGGTTATACGATCTCTGCATCAAAAGCTAAACCGACCAATTCGGAATTTATCGCGATGATCGCCGATAAATTGAGATTAGAACATCGTCTGAAAAATAAAAAAGTATTTGTTCCACAGTATCGTTAATGTAGGTGCTATGCTATAATAATTCCATTAGAAAGGTGGAATTGCGATTGGCTGGACGAGTCATTTTTCATGTCGATATCAATGCCTATTTTGCCAGTGCGGAGCTGTTGAAAGATTCTGCTTTGATCAATCAGCCGGTAGTGGTCGCTGGTCTTTCGCGCCGCAGCGTCGTTTCGACTGCAAGTTATGAGGCCAGAGCTTATGGTGTACATAGCGCAATGCCTCTATATGAAGCGCGCAAGCTTTGTCCAAATTTAGTTGTCGTCACTGGCGATTACAAATGGTATGAAGAGCTAAGCGAAAGGTTCTTTCAGTTTTTACGTAGATATACGTCTTTAGTAGAGCCGGCAAGCATTGATGAAGCTTATATGGATGTTACGGAAGTCATTCAGCAGTTTCATCGTCCGATGGATCTTGCATGGCAGCTTCAACAAGGTCTATTGGACGAATTGCGCTTACCAGTCAGCATTGGTGTAGCTCCTAATAAATTTTTAGCTAAGATGGCGAGCGATATGCGCAAGCCTTTGGGAATTACAATCTTGCGCAAACAAGAAATTGCAAAAAAACTATGGCCATTGGGAATTGAAGAAATGTATGGTATTGGTAAAAAAACGGTTCCTCAGCTACAAAAAGCCGGAATTCTGACCATTCAGGATATGGCGGACCCCGTCAATGAAACAAAGATCTTGCGCATACTGGGTAAGCACGCTTATTCATTAATTCAAAATGCACGTGGCAATGGTAGCAATCAACTCACTTTCACAACGACTGCACAATCTTTATCACAATCTACCACGATGGATGATGATGTCAAAGATTATGAAGAGATGTCTGTCGTGTTAAAACGTTTAGCTTCCCAATTATCAAAACGTGCAAAACAGGAGGAACTTAAAGGAAAGCTGATTTCGACCAGTATACGTTATAGTGATTTTCATACGATCATTCGCAGTATTTCCTTATCGGAGCCTACAAATGATGAACGCATTATCTATGAACATGCCATGATGCTGTTTGATCACAATTATAATGGTGATCCTGTGCGTCACCTTGGCATTCATTTAGGTTCTTTAAAAGGAATGAAGGAATTGATTACGCAATACAGCGTTTTTGAGCAGTCTGCAACAAATTCCATTGATGAGGTGATTGAACAGTTAAATCGTTTGTTGCCAAACGCTAATTTAACGACAGCTGCTCATGCAAAGACAAAAACGTCGAAAGAAGGCTAATTTGTTCGAACGATACAGGTTGTATCGTTTTTTTTCTGTGCATATAGTACAGTGAGGTGAACAAATGCAAAAAAAATATCGGCAACATTCGTTTATTCACAAATATCGCCATGTCTATCTCTTCGTTTCCATTCTGGTCCTAGGGGGTTTTATGATGGGATGTTTTGGAATGTCCTTCATTGAAACTTCAGATATTGAAGATCTCTCAAGCTTATTAACTATTTTACCGGAGAATGTAGATCAGTATCGCTTTTTCATCCAACAGTTCTTTTTAGGGATCGTCTTGATCATTCTTGTCTTTCTATTTGGTACTAGCTTAATCGGTATCCCGATCATCAGTTTTATCGTCTTTACCAAAGGTGTTCAGATTGGTTTTTCCTGTGCCTTGTTTATCTGTTCTTATCAGCTAAAAGGATTGATTGGGATCTTTCTCACTTTACTACCGCAAGTTATTTTTGACATCCTCGCATTATTCTTGATCAGTGCCAGTGCGATTCAATGCTCGATGTATATCTGTTACAGCACGACGAATCGTGAGCGGCTTGATCTGAAAAAACTCATGAATTCACTATTAAATGATATTTTCTTCAGTTTTTTGCTCGTATTGATTGGATCTTATTTAAAAGCAACTTTAGGAATCGAATTTATCAAGTTGTTTAATCTGATGTAAAAATGTATAATAATTGCATGGAAAAGAAGAATTATACATATGACTACATCGCTGGGAGCGATATTTATTTATGGCAACGGAAAGACATGTTTCGCATCAATACAGATACTGCTCAGCTGGCACATTTCATGAAGATCAAAAAAGGCGAACGCGTATTGGATATCGGTACAAATAATGGTGCACTCTTGTTATTTGCAAAACAATATGATCCCGCTTATCTGTGCGGGATCGAAATTCAAGAAGAGGCATGCGAATTAGCGCGTTATAATCTTTTTGATCATGGAATCACGAATGGAGAAATCCTTTGTGGCGATTTTACTGAAATGACGGTCAAGGATTTTGATGTGGTTGTTTGCAATCCTCCATTTTTCCAAATGGGAGATCATGGAAATGTGGAGATGAATGCTCGTTCGATTGCCCGTCATGAATTGTTTCTCCCTTTAGAAAAACTCTTACGAGGAGTTCAAAAGGCATTGAAAGAGAATGGTCGATTCTATATGGTCCATCGTAGTGAGCGAATCGTTGACATTGTTGAAGAATGTCGTAAAAATCGTTTAGAGATCAAAACGATGCAATTTGTATTTGATGATCGCAAGGAATTGGCAGTGAGCGTGTTGATCGAAGCTGTCCTTGGAGCTTCTCCTCTATGTCAGGTTCCGCATCCTACTTTATTGAACGCGGACGGCACTTTTGTTTCTTATCGTTCTCTTGATGAGATAAAGCATTCTTCTTGAGTGCTTTTTTACATTTTAAATAGAGATCATTTTGTAGTCAAAGCAGAATTAAAAGGGATGAAAGGAGTTGACCGAGATGATGATCAAAGAGGCCATCATAGATTTTCAATATTATTTGTCGATGGTAGAACATAAATCAAAACGAACGATTGCTTCTTATTTGAGCGATCTGCATCGGTATTCTGCTTATTTGCAGGATATGGGGATCGAACGAACGGAAGACATCTATGAAGTACATGTACAAGATTTTCTTCTTGAGTTACGTGAAGATTATCGTGCTGCAACAGTAAATCGATATTTGGCAACGCTTCATTCCTTTCATTCTTTTTTGACGCAGAATGATCCCAAAATGATCGATCCAACACGATTTATCAAAGGTAGCAAAAAGCAGGCACATCTGCCTCAATATCTCAATGAAAGCGAAATCAAAAAAATCCTCTCAAGTTTTCCCGGAAATGATCAAGACGTCTATCATAAAGCAATTTTAGAACTTTTGTATGGATGCGGGCTGCGTGTCAGTGAATGCTGTGAATTAAAGTTTGCACAATTACATTTAGAACAAGGTTTATTACGAATCTTGGGAAAGGGGAATAAGGAACGCATGGTCCCACTTCATAAAGAAGGTGTACAGGCTCTCCAACAGTATTTAAAGTTTGTACGATGCCAATGGGAACAGACAAGGTCACCTTATGTATTTATCAATCATCTGGGGAATCCATTAACAAGACAATATGTTCACCAGATGATCAAAGCAAAACTGCAGGAATTAGGTATGAGCACTGCTTATTCAGCACACAGTTTTCGCCATAGCTTTGCGACGCATCTGCTGGATGGAGGAGCTGATCTTCGTGTTGTTCAAGAGCTTTTAGGGCACAGTGATATTCAAACGACGCAGATCTATACACATGTGCAAAATCGAAGACTGAAAGCTGCTTACGATGCCTTTCATCCTTTTGCCGACCATAAGGGGGATGAGGAATGATGCGATTATGCAAAACGATTGGTATTTCTTTGTGATTTGCGGTAAAATAGATGAGAAAGAGAGGAATTCTATATGAGTTGTGAAGGTTGCCCAAGCAAAAACAATTGTGGGAAAAATGCCGCTTCTTGCGGGATCGTAAATAATCCTAAAAACAAGATCAAACAAATGATCGGTATTATGAGCGGGAAAGGCGGCGTAGGGAAATCCAGCGTTACCGTCTTGTTCGCAAAGGATCTTGCCAAACGAGGTTATAAAGTTGGAATCATGGATGCAGATATCACTGGTCCAAGTATCCCTCGATTGCTCGGATTAGAAAAATCACAGGCTTATGGTACTAATGATGCAATTGAACCGATTGTCAGCGATGAGGGAATTAAATGTATGTCTTTAAACTTTTTGATGGAAGATGAGAATCAACCGGTAGTATGGCGTGGCCCGATCGTTGCAAATGCTGTCAAACAGTTTTATACGGATGTGGTATGGGGAGAATTGGATGTCCTGTTGATTGATATGCCTCCTGGTACAGGTGATGTCGCTTTAACAGTTCTTCAGTCTTTACCTGTCAGCGGTGTCGTTATGGTTTCTACCCCTCAACCGATGGTATCGATGATCGTTTCAAAAGCGATCAACATGTGTAAACAATTGAAGATTCGCGTATATGGTGTCGTAGAGAACATGAGCTATATCCAATGTCCAAACTGTAAAGAAGTCATTCGTCTATATGAATCCAGTGATATTGAAGAATTCTTACAAGCAAATGAATTGAAGCTCTATTGTGAATTGCCGATGATGAAAAGTATCATGAATATCGATAAAGATTACGCTTATGATGCTCAATCTTTATTGGAGATCAATGATTTGATCCATCCGGCAGTAGATCAGCTTCTAAATGATCTAAATAATTGATATGGTAGAAACGCTTTTGAAAAGCGTTTCTTTTCAATTTATGCAATCACGTCAAGAAACGATAATTATGAAAATTAGCATGGACTTTTCTTTTGATGTGTGGCATAATATGTCAGTATTTATGGATATTATACGTGCGTAAAGAGGGGATTTTATGGAAGAGAGCATGCAAGAAACCTTTGCTTTCCCAGACGAAGAGGGAATTGCAGAGTTTGAACAAGCCGTTGACAGCTTGACTCATATGCTGTCTTTTACTAAACAGTATTATCGAAATATCGATCAAGCAGAGATCGATTTATTGATTGATATGATTGAACGTGCAAAAAAAAGTCTGGATACAGATTCTTTTATCAGTGAAAATGATTTTATTAAGATGCATATGCTGATAGAGACATATGATAATGATAACAGATCCTTGCCTAATCAGCTCTTAGGCGCTTATTATCTTCGTATTTTGGCCGGTGATTCGAGAATTTGTCTTCACTTGTTACACAAGATCGTAAAGGGAAACAGTAGAATCAATGAAGACGTCTTGGAATTTTTTACGCAGCTGTGTGTATGCCTCAAAATCATGGCTTCCTACGAAGCAATTCAGCAGGAGAATACGGTTATGCCCTTGCCGTGGCATATGATCCAGGAATAATGTTGATTTTACCTTTTATCGAGCGATTTTTACCATTTTTATCTGTAAAGATTCATTTTGTGATATAGTATGTTTGCACAAAGAAATGCTTATAACACAATTTTCAAGGGCTATCTCAAGAAGTGTAAAGAAAGTGGACATATCGTGTATATGTACGAGATGGTAGAAAATTGTGAGATGCAATGTTGATAGAAATAATTTTTCTAAATGATCAACATTGACAGCTACAAAAGAAGATTCAGATATATTTGGATGATAATAAAAATGATCCGTATGGAATGAATTGAATTTTGTAGCAATAGAGAGGAAAAGAGGTGTTGAAAGACATCTCTTTTTCTATTTATAGAAAGAAAGAACTTCATCTTTTGATTGTTCATTACTGTTAGAAATTGTATAATAAAAAAGCATGAAGGATAAACTAAGAACAGGGGGATACAAATGAGATTCTTATCGATCGTTACAACCCGTATCTTAAAGAGGTTACTGTTGCTTCTTCATCGAGGTGGTAGTTTGCCAGGACAGATTGGATTGAAATTTGATCAAAATGTTTTATCAAAGCTTCAATTCACTGGGGTTATCGTTTTGGTTACCGGAACAAATGGAAAAACATCGACAAGTAATATGATCGCTGATTTATTTGAAGCTGCAGGTAAAAAAGTCATCACAAACCGTCGCGGAGATAATATGCGTGCAGGGATTGCAACCACGATCTTGACAAATACGAGCATATTTGGAAAAGTGAAAGCTGATGCGATGGTATTGGAAGTTGATGAACTCAATGTACGCCATATTTTGCCGCAGTTAAAGGTAGATGCGTTTGTGGTAACGAATTTCTTTCGCGATCAACTAGACCGTGCTCGTGAAATGGAACAGCTGATCGAAACGATAGAAAAAGTTCTTCCAGCTTATGAAGGCACGTTAGTGTTAAATGCCAATGATCCAAATGTCGTTCGATTGGCTGATAAAGCACCAAAAGCATCATGTTGTTATTTCGCGGTAGACCGCTGTTCCTCAAGCAGCAATGCAACCATGGAAGCTAGTGAAGGGAAATTTTGCCCACGATGCGGAAAACGTCTCCAATATACTTATTATCAATATTCTCATATTGGTTCATTTCATTGTTCCAATTGTTCTTTTGCAACACCAAAAGCTACGGTTTGTCTAACGGATATCAATCTTGAAAAACGACAGTTTCGTTGGAAGGAGGAGATGTTTCAGGCACCGCAGGAAGGCTTGTACGCCATATATAACTGCAGTGCGGTCTGTGCAATCGCCCAATTGTTTTCCATTGATTGCAACTATGTAAAACAGGTCTTTAACAACGCTGTGCAACCTTGGGGAAGAAATGAACATTTTCATTTTAATGGACGAACATGCATCTTAAATCTGGTGAAGAATCCGACTGGTGCCAATGAAGTGATGAAAGTGATTGAGAATCATACGGATCCCAAGGCTATTCTCATTGTTCTGAACGATCATGATCAGGACGGTACGGATGTATCCTGGATCTATGATACGCATTTTGAAAAGATCTTGGCATCTAATACAAAAGCGATTCTTTGTAGCGGTACACGCGCTTATGATATGGCTTTACGCATACGTTACGAAGGCTATCAGGGAAACATCCATGTATATGAAGACCTCCAGAAAGCAATTGATGAACTTTTGGCAGTTGAAAACTGTACACTATTTGCAATTGCAACGTATACGGCATTATTACCTACGAGAAATGCAATTAGCAGGAGGGTAAAAGGATGAAGAACTGGGAGATTAAAATTGTCTGGATGTATCATGATATCATGGATCTATATGGAGATAAAGGCAACATGATGGTCCTCCAGAGACGATGTGAAGAGCGTGGTATTTCTGTTACGATCGATACGTGCGGCATTGGAGATGCCTGTGATCTAAGCGCGTATGATCTTATCTTTTTAGGTGGTGGTGCTGATCGTGAACAGATGATGTTGATCGATGATTTGCTTGCACGGAAAGACAATATTCAAAAAGCGATGGACGAAGGTTCGTTTATCTTCTTGGTTTGTGGTGGATATCAGCTATTTGGTCAATATTACATAGCAGCTGATGGCAGTAAGATCGATGGATTACAATTCTTTGATTATTATACTGATACAGGTAAAGCAGGGACGCGGTGTATTGGGAATATCATCATCGAGTGCGAATTGGATGGAGAGCGGATGATCGCTGTCGGATTTGAAAATCATGGGGGTCAAACGTGCAATGTTCATCAACCTCTAGGACGTGTTATAAAAGGTTACGGAAACAATTTCCATGATAAAATCGAAGGCTTTTACAATGGACAGGTCTTTGGCACCTATCTACATGGTCCTTTGTTGCCAAAAAACCCGAAGATTGCCGATTTTATGATCGTGAAGGCATTGCAGAAGCGACATCCAGAAGTAACGATTCAAAGTCTTCCACCGTTAGATGACTATTATGAGAATCAAGCGAGAAAGGCATTATTTAAACGATTTAATCTGAGCGATATAGAGTGATCTATATCGTTTTTTTTTTTGTGAACACATTAAAATTTTCTGAATCATGACGTATATTTATCCCTTCAATGGAAATCAGTTATTATGATCTTAATGAGGAAGGCAAATATGAAAAAATTGAGAAATTAAGTGGAAATCAACAGTGATGAACCAATCAGCAAAGTAAGGAGCATGCTCTGAATAAACTTACAGAAGATGCTTCTTTTTATTATTTGATCCACAAAAGAAGGTTGTATTTAACGTTTGAATAATAGCGATATAAAGAGGTTCTATCTATATCGCATTATTTATCTAGTTATCTAGTATTTAATACTAAATGCATTGACATCATAAACTGTATATGATAATCTTTTAGTATAGTTATATTTGTATGAGAAAGGTAGAGAAATACGGACTATGGTAAAGATCATTGCGGATACATCGACACTCTTCAACAGTCAAACAGGGAAAGAAAACAATATAACAATCACAGCATTAAATGTAACGATTGGTAAACAGAGTTTTCGTGAATTAGATGAAATTGACTCAAAAAGCTTTTTAAAGCTATTAAAAAACGGGGACATTCCACGATCCTCACAACCGTCAATTGGTGATAAAATGGATCAATATGAAGCGTTAGCCATTGATGAGGAAGTATTGGATATCACCATGGCAGATGGATTGAGTGGCACCTATGAGAGTGCTTGTAATGCTAAACAAGAATGTGAGTATAGTGATCGTATTACTGTGTTAAACTCACAAACACTTTGTGGTCCGCATCGTTATCTTGCATTAAAAGCAGCAAAACTGGCTCAAGAAGGAAAAAATGCAGCTGAGATCGTTGAGATTTTAAATGAATCGATTGCTCATGAGAAATCGTTTTTGATTCCTTGTGATTTCAGTTTTCTAAAACGTGGTGGACGTTTGACGCCGCTTGCTGCAACGATTGGTGGTATGTTGAAAGTAGTTCCGGTAATGACTTTGACAGAAGATCACCGTCGATTAGAGAAATTTACAAAGAAACGGACAAAAACCAAAGCATTGGAAGCTATCGTTGAGTGTTATAAAGAGATGGGTGTAGATGAAAACTATTATATGACTGTAACGCATGCAGATGTTTTTGATGAAGCTGAAAAAGTTAAAAACTTTATGCAAGAACATTTTCCAAATACAGAAATCGAATTGTTTGATTTGTCGCCAGTATTCATCACACAAGGCGGACCGGGATGTATAGCGATTCAAGTAATTAAAAAGTAAAGATGGTTTTCTAGATGATTCAAGCGAATCATCTTTTTTTTATACATCATTAAATTACATAATATATATTATGCGAAGTAATATGTGAATACATATATATAATAAAAAGATACCAGATAACACGATTAACGTGTATCTGATATCTCTTGTTCTTTCATCTTTGTGGCTTTAATTACCTTTTGACGAGAGAACTCTTCTCTTTCTTTTTCTTCCAAAGCTTCAGTAATGAATTTGATATCATGTTCAAAACCAGGAATAACAATATTTTTTAATGCATTCGCACGTTTCTGTGATTTACGAATTGCATTCGCAAGACGGTAAACGCCGTTTTCCACTTCAACTAATGTAATAGTCAGCTGTTTTACTTCATGAAAACATTCGTATGCATAATCCAACTTTGAGTTTGATTTCTCCATACCATAGCAAAAGACCATCTTGTTATGTTCGTAATGCAATTTTGGAATTTCTACACCCATTACGCTATGATAAGTCACTTGAATTCCATTATCGATTGGAATTGCTTCAGCAAGATCCATGATCACACCTTGGGTAATATTTGCCTCTTGCAGCGCCTGATAAGCACGATGATAGGTGTCTGTGATTTGTTCACGCAAAATACGTACATCTTCTACAAGCTCCATCATTTCCCTTGTAAGGATATTACGTTTACGATCCATCAATTCATAACCCATTTTTGCTAATGCATTTGATTTTTTAGAAGCGATCAAATTTCCTTTTGTTGGAAATACTTGCTTATTTGCCATGGTTACTCACCCTTTTCAGCTAATTCTCTAATGATTGGTTTCTGTTTGATGCCAAAGCGTTTAAAAGCACGTGCTTGATCATAATGCAGTTTTAATACCTCATCATCAACACGATCCAATTCACTATAAGGAAGCACGCTTAATAAATCCCAACCTAAATCCAGCGTTTCCTCAATGCTACGGTTAGAATCGAATCCTTGGTTCAAAAAATACTGTTCAAACAGCGAACCAAAGGACATATATTGTTTATCGGTATCACTCAATTCGTCTTCACCGATAACGCTAGCCAAGGAGCGGGCATCCTGCACTTTCGCATAGGCTGCAAACAACTGGTTGTTTACATCGGAGTGATCCTTCCGCGTATATCCCTCTCCAATGCCATCTTTCATCAAACGAGATAACGATGGTAACACACCGATTGGTGGATATACTCCCATCTGATTCAAATTACGATCCAAGACAATCTGACCTTCTGTGATATATCCGGTCAAGTCTGGAATTGGATGTGTGATATCGTCATTAGGCATAGTCAGAATTGGAATCTGTGTAACAGAACCTTTTGCGCCTTTCATAATACCTGCTCTCTCATACATTGAAGCAAGATCTGAATATAAATAACCTGGATAACCTTTACGTCCTGGAATTTCTCCTTTGCTGCTGGAGAATTCACGTAATGCCTCACAATAAGAAGTAATATCCGTCATAATGACTAGGACATGCATATCATGTTCATATGCCAGGTACTCAGCCGCTGTAAGTGCGCAGCGAGGTGTTAAGGTACGCTCAATGATCGGATCATTGGACAAGTTGACAAACATGACTACGCGTTCCATTACACCCGCTTCTTCAAAAGAGCGTCTGAAATAATCAGCAACGTCATTCTTAACACCCATTGCTGCAAAGACGATACAGAAGTTATTTCCTTCTCCATCGGAGATTTTTGCTTGTTTTACGAGCTGTACAGCCAATTCGTTATGCGGCATACCAGAACCAGAGAAAATCGGCAATTTCTGACCGCGAATCAGCGTCATCAGTGCGTCAATGCTTGAAATACCGGTATTTATATAATTTCGAGGATAGACACGAGAAACAGGGTTCAATGGCTGTCCATTGATATCTGCGCTTTTCTCCGCATAAATCTCCCCTAGCCCATCAATTGGCTTACCACTACCATTGAATACACGTCCTAATAATTCTTTAGAAAGTGCGAGTTCCATCGGCTTTCCTTTAAAGCGTGTACGCGTATTGTGTAAGCTAAGGTTATTCGTACCTTCGAAAACTTGGATTGCTGCAAGATCGCCTTCGATTTGAACAACACGGCCTAAACGAGATGTGCCATCATCACAACGAAGTTCAACCATCTCTTCATAGCCGACACCTTTTACATGATCGAGAAATACCAAAGGTCCATTGATCTCTTTCAATCCGATATATTGTAGACTCATTGCATTTCCCTCCTATTCTTTACAGCTGTTGACTGCTTCATCGATTTTTGTGAAATAGTCGTCAAACAGTTCGAGCTGATCGTTTGGTACATCGTATTTCATCTTAGTGACTGTATCAAAGATTCCAGTCGCAAGAATAGAACGAAGCAATACTTCTTCCGCAATTGCCTTTTTGCAGCGATGATACAAATATAAGATGGTATCCATCATTTTCAATTGCTTTGTTAAAGGCACATACGTATCTTCTTTATGAAATGCATTCTGCTGCAGATAACCAACACGAATGACCTTGCAGATTTCAATGATCAGTTTTTGATCTTCAGGCAATACATCGCTACCGATCAATTTGACTATTTCCATCAATTTTGTTTCCTCGGCCAACAAACTCATGATTTCCTGGCGACAACGGACAAAACGAGGATCAACATTTCGATTATACCAACGTGTTAAGTCTGTAACGTATTCAGAGTAACTTTCATTCCAATTGATTGCAAAGTAGTGACGCGCATAAGCAAGCGATTTGTCAAGTGCCCAAAAGCAACGAACAAAACGTTTCGTATTTTGAGTAACTGGCTCAGAGAAGTCATTTCCTTGTGGCGAAACGGCACCGATGATCGAGACGCTTCCCTCTTGTTCATTTAACGTTTCTACAAATCCTGCACGTTCATAGAACTGTGAAAGGCGCGATGGTAAATATGCCGGGAAACCTTCTTCTGCAGGCATTTCTTCCAAACGACCGCTGATTTCACGCAACGCTTCTGCCCAACGCGAAGTAGAATCCGCCATGATTGCTACATGATAGCCCATATCACGATAATACTCAGCTAACGTTAAACCAGTATAAATGCTCGCTTCACGAGCCGCAACTGGCATATTGCTCGTATTCGCAATGAGGACGGTACGATCTGTTAGCGGATGATTAGATTTCGGGTCAATCAACTCAGAAAACTCTTCCAATACTTGCGTCATCTCATTACCACGTTCACCGCAACCAACATATACGATAATATCGGCATCACACCATTTTGCCAACTGATGCTGTGTCATCGTCTTTCCGGTACCAAATCCACCAGGAATTGCTGCAGTACCACCCTTTGCAATTGGGAATAACGTATCAAAGATACGCTGACCAGTGATCAATGGAATGCTGATCGGCAAACGTTTAGAAATTGGACGAGCCTGCTTGATTGGCCACTGCTGCGTAAGATCTAAAGCGTGGATCTTACCTTTACCATCCTTTACTCTAACGATGACATCATGGATGCGATAGGATCCATTTTCAGCAACCTCTACAACCTCTCCGCTCAAAGTTGGCGGAATCATACAACGATGCTCGATCAGATCTGTTTCAGGAATAGTCGCATAGATCATTCCACCTGTCACCTGATCACCAACGTTAACTTTTAAAGTTATCTCCCAGAGAGCATTTTCATCCAATGGAGATACATTGCTTCCAGTAGGGATAAATGCTCCCGATTCATTTGCAATCTCTTTTAATGGACGTTCGATACCATCAAAAATATTTCGTAATATACCAGGGCCTAAAGTAACGGAAATAGGATTTCCCGTACCTTCTACAGGTTCACCTGGTTGCAATCCGGTCGTTGATTCATAAACCTGAATCGTCGTAAAATCACGGCTTACACTGATGACTTCACCCATCAGTTTTTTATTTCCAACATAAACCTTTTCAAGCATGGAAAATGTGGTAGCATTGCGTACCTTTACGACTGGACCGTTAATTGAATAAATTCCATTTTCAAGCACGTTATCACCTCTTCCCAATCACTTTACGAATAGACCGGAGTTTTGATAAAACCATTCTCTTTGTTCAATAAGCAAAGAATCAAAAGTTTCATCGACAACGATTCCGCCCTCTATGCTTTCCAAGCGCAAACCGCCATAAATGATCGTATCATCCGGTAAAATTGCAATATCAAAATCAAATCCTTTTTGAATCACATTTGCATATTTCATATCTGTCTCCCGTAAATAAATCTTCGGGTTTGGATAGTTTCTTTGTGCGAGTTCTTTCGCATGATCAGCTAATAACTGCTCATAAGAATCGCTTTCTGTAAATTTATCAATTTCTTTTATTACATCACTGAATATCATTTCCGCTAATTCATTCCGTTTTTTCATCAAACGGCGATCAGTTTCATCATGCAGACGGCTTATGCGAGTTGAGTAATCGCTTTGCAGTTCACGCAGCTCCTGTTCACAAGAAACTTCCACATCACGCTTTGCATTTGCTTCCACTTCTTTCAATGTCTGTGTACGAATACCTTCGATCTCATCCTCTAATTGTTCGATCTGCAATGTGCTCACACGGCAAATTTCGTCACGGAAATATTGTTCCAGCTTATCTTTTTCATATAGCATGGCAACCACCTCACAGTTTCACGCCAATTGCTTCACTTACATAACCATCGATCGTTTCTCCAATCTTGGCAGAGCCATGGCGATCTGGTATTTCCTCAATCAGCGGTTTCTTTATTCTCAATTTTAAATCAGAAATAACATCCGGACATGTTTCAACTAATTTTGTCGTCATCAAAATAACCGCGACATCTTCCATGTGCATTGCTTTTTCCAAAGCTTCCAACACTTCGTGACGCTCATGGACAACGACACCTTCTATGCCGGCAAGTCGCAATCCCATCTGGGTATCGATGTTATCACTCAACAGGAAGAACTTCATCGTATCTCCCCTTTCTATAATTAAAGCTTCATGAAAATCATGATAATTGAAATTAACAGACCGTAGATGGCAACACCTTCACCCATGGCAACGAAGATCATTGCTTTACCAAAGTTTTCTTTATTTTCAGAGAATGCGCCAATAGCAGCTGGAGCAGCGAATGCTACGGCGATACCAGCACCTAATGCAGAAAGACCTGTAGCTAATGCTGCTGCTAAGAAACCTAGACCTTGTGCAATAGAACCTTCCATCGCGTCAACTGCAGCAGCAGCCTCTGCAGCCTGTACCTTATAAGCTGAGAACAAAACGACACCAAGGCAAACGCCAAAGAACATACAGATATGAGAAGTTAAGCGAATTTTTGCTCCTTTAACAGAAGTCTTTCCCTGAATAACCTTAATCAATGGTACAAAAATCAAAACGAGCATAACCAGTGGTAACAACATTTCAATTGGACTTAATAACATAAAAGATACCTCCTATTTAATCTTCTTTTAATGCAGTAAATGCAATTCCGTTTCCGTCAAAATAACGGGAGAACATTTCATAGAACTGTAAACGCAGTACCTGAATACCTACGACCAGTCCCTCTAAACACATTACGAGCACATTGCCAAATACACCGATCAACAAAGCAACGATCCCGCCACTCATTTCCATGATCATCGTTACGGCCATCATCATACCGGCATGTGACAAGACAAATCCGCCAACACGTAAATAAGAAATCGTGTTCGTAATATAGGATAAACAAATCTCAAACAATTCAAAGAATCCTTCTACAAAGAATGCACCAAATCCCTCAGGGAACATCTTTCCATGATGCAGTTTTCTTGTTAAAGGTTCCTTTAAGAATACAAGCAACAAAGGTAATACGATTAAGAGCAAGATGTAAATGATGTTAAAGACAGGAAGTCCAAACAGTACATTTAATACAACGCCAATAGCAATTGATGCGTAAAAGACAAAGCCAGCTACACCATTTTGGGAGAACCAGAATTCACTCATATCTTTCTTACGAAATTGCAAGAGCATATTTAATGCCATGCTGAATAGGTTTAATATGACACCAATTCCTACAGCGATCATCAACAATGGTAAAATGAATGCACTTGACATTACTTCAATTGGTTTCTCACTCAAGCCTAACAACGCATGATACAGTGGATTTAACATGGTTTCATTACCAAAAACAGAACCGAAGATAAAACCAAATAGCGTTGAAAACATACCAATGCGTACCATGATATCGCCTAATTGCATATTCTTGTACTTGCTTAAAAGTGCACCTACGATCATGACTACGATACCTTGTCCAACATCGCCAAACATCAATCCAAATAATAAGGAATAGATGATTGCAACAATTGGTACTGGATCAATTCCATCGTAATCAGGAATACCGTACATTTCGACAAACATTATGAACGGCCTGGCAAACCACCCGTTCTTTAGTTTCGTCGGAGGGTCCAATCGTTTATCACTATGTGCTGGACGCACTTCGATCTCCACCTCCTTCAAATCACTAAATGTATTATGCAGTTGATCTACATCGGCAGCGTCGATAAAACCTGTAATCGAGAAGCGCTGTCCTAGTCCGACAACGTATTTGCGCGCCACAAACGTACGATCTAAGAATTCCAATTCCCCTCTGATCTTTGCCATTTCTTCACGGCATTCATTCTTAATTTTGTTGATGACATCCTCAACATGTTGCAGTTGTTTTTCATCATTCTCAATTTCATCCATTAAAGTTTCAGCAGCTCTCTCTGGCGTTCCATGAACAAAATCAGGAATGTGTATACGTTCAAAATATAAAGAAGAGAAAACATTGTCTACATCTCCTTCATATTTTTCCGTTGTCATATAGATACACCAACTATATGCATCATCTTTTGTAAATGATTTAAAAGCAAAAGGACGATTGCGATAATAACGCAGTTTTTCTACACTATCCAAAGGTAGACGTCCAAAACGGAATTTTACATATTTACAATCAAACAGATCATCTAAATTCAGATCGATACTTTCGATATTTTTGATCGTAACCAATGCATCCTTATTTTCCTGAATTACTTTCTCTAAATCAATCTCAACATTTTTTGCGTCTAAATAACGTTGATACACTTCTTCGATGTAAGCTTTCATCTTATCCAGATCATAGTTTTTCTCTCTCATTGCAATGTTTGGTAATTCAAGAGACATGTCTGAACAGATTTCTTTAAATCGGGATAAAACCTCGCTCACTGGATTTTCTTCATCCATACTCGTCAAACCATGCACAGTATCGATGAATTTAACGGCAGGTTCCGGATGAAAATAATTCATATCGACAAACCTTAAAAGAACATCATCAAGATACTCTTTTTCAGCACTGATATTGATCAGTTTCATCTTTGCGATCGCCATAATGATTCTCCTTTCTTTTCATCCTTCTCAATAAATTAACATGGACGCAATCATATCACTGTCGACCTGATAACGCACACCTTCAATGATACGAATAATATTTGTCAGCTCTGTCTTCTGCAAGATCACATAAGCGGAGAATACAACAGGTGCTTTTTGCGAATAATATAATTTTTGCAGAGCGTTTCGATATCGAATACCGTCCATGTACCATTCGATATCCACATTTTCTTTATCTAATTGTAACTGATAACGAGTCTGCATCAATAGCTTTTGAAAATCTCGATCATTTTCAGCATTGATCAACTCCCTCATTTTGCTCTTACGGATTTTTCCTTCAATAGGAACCATCGCATCCTTGATCACTTTTTGTGATACATTATAATACCGTTTAAATCGATAGATCTTTGACAGATTCTTTAATTCGATATCTAATGTATGCAATTGCAGTAGATCTTTTTGTAAAGAGCCTTTTGCTACAGAATGAATGATTTTAATCATTCGATCATAATATGCTCGGAGCATAGCCGATTCGCATGAGGAATAATCAATATCTTCTTCCTTTCCCTTATTAACGCGAAAAGGTAATAAGACGTTATAATAATAGGTCTTTTTCACTACATCAAGCAATTCGTCATAGGTGCGAACATCACCAATTTTCATCAAATCATAGCTGAAGTAATCACGCATGAAGATTGGCAATTCTGCGATTGCATCTTGAATGCGTCCACTAAGGAGCATACGTAATATATGCAAAATGACGTCAATTTCAATTTCTTCGATAAACAGATGATAATACGCGGCTTCCTTACTGTCCGAATAACGATATAGACGCACGAGTTCTCGAAAAAGATCTTTTCGTAAAACGTCTTCCAACTGACCACGATGTACATTATTTTCACGAATATCACGCAAAGCGTTTCGATAATGTGTCTCTTGTTTTAAATAAGCGGCAATTTCACCCACGTTTCGTTTTCGTACCAAATCGTTGTAATCGTGCTCGTTCAGATGCTCTCCATACATGCTGCGTACTTTTGTAATAATCGCACCAGCAGCAACAGCCATACAGCATCCTCCTTTCTAGGAGCAGTCCTCCATTTTCAAACAATGCGCAGTAAGCACAGATACCCATTCCTTGCGGTTTGTTTCAACCTGCTTCTCCAATTGTTTCAGCATATTTTGATATCGTGTTTCTTCTAACGCAGCAGCCTCCTTCAGTTCGCTTTCTAACTGAGAACGCCTTTCTTCGATTTGTTTCTTGCTGTCTTCCCTAAATCTTGCTAGGATCTCTTCTCGTTTTTCCTGCAACTGGGAATGGACATTATCACGTTCGTGTATCTTTTCATTTACACGGTTTCTCGCTACCTTGTCCGCATCAACAATATCTTTGATTAACCCTTCCAACGCACAACACCTCCATTTCACAAAAGCGCCACCAAAACATTCATGCAACAATCTACCATCTAGCAATGTCACTGATTGTTTTTATCGTGGTGGGATTACCAATGATATCTATATCATTGTACTCTGATTATAGTCCGATTGGTACTAGAATTCAAACGAAAAGTGAAGAAAATAATTAAAATGTAAAATCTTGAAAAATAATTCTAAAAACGAAATCTGTTTCACGAAAATAAAGCTTTTAAAAAGCTTAAATTCATAGCATATAAATAAAAAAAGCAAATATAGTATCCTAGCCGATTAGCTAATGAACCATATATTGCTTTATGCTGATCATTATGAATAATCATCTACAAATCTAGAAACGTTGTTTTCTTTACCGATGATAGCAATCGTATCTCCCTCTTCTAACGCTTGATAAGGATTCACTTCAATATCAATCACTTCATCATGACAAATTGCAATGACATTCAGATTGTATTTTTGACGGATCTGTAAATCGAGAATCGTATGCTTACACATTTTCTTCGTGATCTCTACCTCTGTAATTTCAATGTCTTTTCCTAAAGAGAGATAGTCAACCAAGTTTTCTCGCAATATTTTCTTTGCTGTACGTAATGCCATATCGCGTTCTGGATATACGACGATTGCTCCTAAACGTTTTAGCACTTCTCCTTGTTCTGCACTACTAGCTTTTGAAATAACATGAGGAACACCTAGATTCAAAATCGTCAATGTCACCAGAATGCTCGTTTCAACACGGCTTCCGATACATACGACCGCAACATCACAATCCTGTATACCGATATCTTCCAAAATCTCTTTGTTTAATTTTCGTGCCACAAATGCATATTCACTGTAATCACGAAAGGCGCGAACACGTTCTTCGTCCATATCAACACCGATTACATCAGCACCGCTTTCTGCCAATTTTGTAGCTAACGGCATTCCAAATCGTCCTAGTCCAATCACCGCATATGTTTTTTTCTTCATGTCTATGCTCCTTTTAACCAATAGTTATATTTTCTGTCGTATAAGATACTTCGCTAGGTTCTTTGAAATTGCCTAACGTAGCAATCGTCATGGCACCTAAACGACCAACATACATCGTCAACACTAATACTAACTTTGCAGCTGCTCCCAGCTCCGAAGTAATTCCTGTAGAGAGACCAACGGTACCAAAACCAGAAACACTTTCAAATAACAATTGCATAAACGTATATTCTGGTTCGAACAAGCACAGCAGAAACGTCGAAAATGCAACGATACAAAACGAGAGTAGTGTTACAACAAACGCCTGCATGATCACACTGTCAGCGATTCGTCTGCGAAAAGCAGTGTAGTAATGCTTATTAAAAATAACGCTGCGAATGACGTTGCACATGACAAACAATGTACTCGTCTTGATACCACCACCGGTAGATCCGGGTGAAGCACCGATAAACATCAACAAAAGGAGGACAAACAATC
The DNA here is from genome assembly GCA_965151435.1 of uncultured Merdibacter sp. Taxonomy (GTDB): domain Bacteria; phylum Bacillota_I; class Bacilli_A; order Erysipelotrichales; family Erysipelotrichaceae; genus Merdibacter. The sequence continues at coordinate 33,428 of CBCTZR010000017.1, forward strand.
CTGCATTGCTGAAGTTTCCTAAAGAACATGTAGAAAATCCAGCGGTTCGAGCAGAAACACTATGGAAATAAGCACCGATCCAAGAGATGTCCTCACTGAATTTTAAAGCGACAGTACCAAGAACGATCAACAATACACTCATTGAGATAACGATTTTTGAATGCAATGTCAATTTACGAAAACTTCGTTTCTTTAATACATCATTGATCACAAGGAATCCGATACCGCCAAAAACAATCAATCCGGATGTGACGAGATTCCAAAGAACATTATTTTGATAACGAATCATCGTTGCCAATCCGCCTTGAATATCAAAGCCAGAATTATTAAATGCAGCAACAGAATGAAACAAACTGATTCCGATTGCTTGTGGCAATGGATAATCTGGAATCATGACCAGAAAAGTTAGAATTGCTCCACTAATCTCAAAAATTAATGTCAATTTTAACACGGAACGTACCAAGCGAACCAAACCGCCATAACTGTCCACATTCCAAGACTCTTTGATCATTTTGCGAGCTTTAAAACTAACACGTTTTCTTGCCGCTAATATTAAAGTAACACCGACACAGGTAACGCCTAATCCACCGACTTGGATCAAGACTGCAACGACCGTACAGCCGAACGGTGTAAAATACGTTATGGTATCGATAGCGATCAATCCAGTAACACAAACAGCACTTGTGGAAGTGAACAACGCGTCGATCAAGGAAACATGCATTCCATCACGTACCGATATTGGTAACATCAATAGGATCGTACCAAACAAAATCACAAGTGCAAAACCAGTCGCCAATAGGCGTGGAGGAGAAGAACTTTTTATAAACTGCTTTAACTTCTCCAAGTGCGTCTTCATAAACACAATCTCCTTTAATGTAAAAAAAGACAAATTTGCTGGAAATTTGTTTCATATAAAACGAGCTTCACGTTGTATTGAATAAAGCTATCGCTTTATGTCAAACCCCATCACTCATTCAATGCGCTTATAATATCATATTCATATAGTGCTGTCAACTACTTCTAGCTATTTCTACCGGAACGAGATTCTAGCTATTTCTAGCGGAACGAGATAAAATTCTTATGATCCGGTGTACAGTTTTCTTGAAGTGATGGAAGGAGTCAACTGGAACAAATAT
>CBCTZR010000018.1:0-33910 GCA_965151435.1 uncultured Merdibacter sp.
CAAAAAAAGCAACAATCCTCTTGTTTTGTAAGAGTAATTGCCACTTTTCTTTTTTGGCCTTTTAAAGTGGAAATAAACTTTTCACTTCAGCAATAATTCCATGGAATCTCATGTTCTTGACCTAACGAAAGAAAAGATGCCATTGAAAGGGTCACTTTCATTTGGCATCTGTGATTTATTCCATTTCTTCTTTGTCTTCTAAGTCTTCTTCGTAGCCCTCATCGCTATCTTCATCGATCATGATCGCGCTTGGATCAACGACACTTTCATCATACGTATGACGAGAACGCAAATCCCATTTATTCTCCGTAACATTTACAAAACGATCATCCAAAGAGAGATCGCTGTAAAACTGAGCGATGTTATCCTCTTCCTGTGCAACTGTAAACCCCATGATCTCACTGACTTCCTGCCACAGTTTTAAGAATACAACCGGTTTCTTTTTTCTTGTCATTAAGTCGAAAGCGACATCCACCATCAATTTTTTCATCTTGAATCCTCCTACATCTTTTCAAGAGCCTCTACCCCAATCAGGTATAAGGCGTTTCGCAATGTGATCTTTGCTGCTTTAACCAATGCTAAGCGCTGTGCGCTTAATTCTTCATCCTTTGGATCCAGCACTTTGCATGCATTATAGAAGCTATGGAACTTCTGTGCTAATTTCTGAATATAATTGCATACTTTATTCGGTGCGCGCAACTTAGCAGCATCCGCTACGACGCTGGTAAACTCATTGATATATTTCATCAATTCCACTTCTTTTTCATCTACCAAGCGTTCAAAATGTTGTGCCTGTGGCAACTCCTTTGCTTGACGCAGGATCGAACACATACGAGCATGTGCATATTGTGCATAATAGACTGGATTGTCATTGCTTTGACTGCGAGCTAACCCCAGATCAAAATCCAGATGCGTATCAAGTGCACGCTGTACGAAGAAATAACGTGCAGCATCTACGCCAACTTCATCACAAAGCTCACGGATCGTGACCGCATTTCCTAATCGTTTGCTCATCTTCACTTCTTGACCATTTTCAACCAGACGAACCATTTGGATGATATCCACTGATAACTTATCCGGATCATTACCTAATGCCGCAATGCTCGCTTTTAAGCGTGGTACATATCCATGGTGATCCGCACCAAAAAAATCGACCAACAGATCAAACCCACGATCCATCTTGTATTTATGATATGCGATATCCGGTACCAGATATGTATAGGAACCATCTGTTTTTCTTAAAACGCGATCCTTATCATCATTAAATTTTGTCGTGGCAAACCATAAGGCTCCCTCTTTTTCATAAGTCAGTCCTTTTTCCTGCAGGACACGCAATGCTTCTTCCACTTTTCCTTCGTCCCGTATCGCTTGTTCACTGCTCCAAACATCAAAGGAAACACGATAATAGTCCAGATCTTTTCGAATTTTAGCTAACTCGAATTCGATTCCTTTCTGTTTGAAAAACTTGAGATTTTCTTCATTTTCCTGTGCGTATCGATCATTGTGTTCCTTTGCTAATGTAATAGCGATCTCTTTGACATCTTCCCCATGATAACCATCTTGTGGCAATTCAAAAGGTAAACCCAAATACTCACGATAACGCGCCTGGAGCGATTTTCCTAAATTGACAATCTGATTTCCTGCGTCATTGACATAATATTCACGAGTAACCGCATAATTGCTTGCCTTCATCAGACGGGCAACGCTGTCTCCCCAAGCTGCACCGCGCGCATGTCCCAGATGTAAATTTCCCGTTGGATTTGCAGAGACGTACTCCAGATTTACGCGCTGGTTTGCTCCGCTGTCATTTTTTCCGTAGTTTTCCTGTTCATTCAACACTTTAGTGATTACGTTAGTCAACGAATCGTTGCGCATCGTAAAATTGATAAATCCAGGACCCGCAATCTCGTAAGAAGCAACACCGGCAACTTCCATATCAAATTGTGCCATCAGTTGCTGAGCGATCTCTCGTGGGTTTTTATGTAGTGCTCGAGTCAGCTGCATGGCACTATTGCACGCATAATCCCCATGACTCTTATCTTTTGGAATTTCAATGATGACCTGATCCTCGCTGTAATCCAAATCAAAGGCTTGTTTGATCGCGTTACACATCGCGTTTTTCAATCCGCTTTCGATGGAATTCATTTCATTCCTCCTCCCATTTCTATTTTTAATTCAAATGTATCGCTCACTAGCTCTCCATTCAAAATCGCATAACGAACAAATACACTATCTTCTGTTTTTATATATTGATCGGTGTGCATGGATAAGTCGATCCTGCCCATTTCATTTTCGACATGCGCACTGGTTTGGTGCCCGTTTCGAAAAGAAAGCCTGGTATGATGCTGGGCTCGATGTTCTAAGATCATCGCATCTGTATAAATGTATAATTTTAATTCATAGGAAGGTTGTGAACATTGGATATGGATCTGCATTTTATGCTCGTCGTTCTCTATTTGTGCCTCTCCTTGATATGCGAGAAGAATTGCATCATCTTCACAACGTCTCTGTATCAGACAAACCTCTTTTCTCATGTTACATCACCAATTTATATCATGAGCATTATAATCAGAAACGTTTCAATACGCAAGTCTTATTTTGCTTATTTTTTTCTATCTTTCATATTTTTTTATCTCAAATACGAAATCTGGCTTTACAAATCTTTTTTCTCTGTTTAAAGCAAAGAAAGATGTACACAATAAAAATATGGAAAAATGGATTCATTTTTCTTAGAAAGGAGAAGAATATGAACAAAGTCTATACATATGTTTTGTGGTTCTTTTTCGCAATTCTATCTTTCTTTCTCCTTATATATACATATGCTCTTTTCGCTCCTTTAAAACTCGATGAACAGCAACAGCAGATCACCTTATATGACTGTAATGGTGAAATTCTCTATGAAAGCAATTTTGGTGAAAAAAGCGAATGGGTTGCTATCGATGATATCCCTCAAGAAGTACAAGATGCTTTTGTTGCGGTCGAAGACAAACGATTTTATAGTCATTTTGGTTTTGATCCGATTCGTCTGACAAAAGCCGCCCAGAACAATTTGTTCTCTGATGGTCCATTACAAGGTGGATCAACGATCACCCAACAGTTTGCCAAAAAATTGTTTCTGACAAACGATCAGACATTTACGCGAAAGATCGAAGAGTTTTTTTATGCGATTCGTTTGGAAATGCACTACAGCAAACAAGATATTCTGGAAGGCTACCTCAATACCTTATATTTTGGTCATGGCGTAAACGGTATCAAAGAAGCTTCTTCCTATTTTTTCGGCAAAGAGATGGAAGATCTGACAACTGCTGAGTTAGCAATGCTGGTAGGAATCGTCAATGGTCCCTCCGCATACTCTCCATATATTGATTACGAAAACGCAAAACAGCGCCAAGAGACGATCCTGCAGATCCTGTATGAACAGGAAGTCATCACCAAAGAAGCGTTTACGGATGCTACGCAAGAAGAACTCGTATTGATCGATCATACAAAGGACAGTGATCAAGATGATATTCGTTCGTATTACATCGATGCAGTCTTACAGGAAATTGCATCGATGAATCTGACGGCTGATCACTTAAATGTAGAGACGTATTTTGATCCTGATGCTAGTCAGGCACTCTACCAAGGCATTCAAGAAGAAATGGGTGAAGATAGCGAAATGCAAGTCAGTGCCGTTATGTTTACGCCTTTCACCAATCAAGTCATCGCGATGGCTGGCGGAACCAGTTACACGAATACACAATACAATCGTGCCCTGTATACAAAGCGGCAGGTTGCCTCTACGATCAAACCGTTGTTGTATTATTGTGCATTGTGCAATGGATTTACCCCTTCTACCACATTTGTTTCTCAGCCGACGACTTTTCAATTAAGCGATGGTGAAACATACGCGCCTAGCAACTATGGGGACCTTTATCCTTATAAAGAAATCTCAATGATCAATGCCATCGGTATTTCTGATAATATCTATGCGATAAAGACACACCTATTTCTTGGAGAAGAAACACTGCAGCAGGCATTAGCGCAATACGGGATCACTGCCGAGGCAAACGCTTCACTTGCACTGGGAACCGTCAGTATGAGCAGTTATGAATTAGGTTCTATTTACAACAGTTTTGCCTCAGAAGGACTGTATGCAGCACCTCAAATGATCAAACGCATCGAAAGCGATGGACAGATTCTCTATCATGATGACACGCAGATGAAACAGTTATTGCATCGAGATGAAAGTTTGGTATTATCCCAGCTGTTGACAGCCACCTATGATCAAAAAAACAAAACCTACTCCTATCCGTCATTAACCGGCTGTGCACCAACGACCAAAACAGCGATCAAATCTGGAACAAGCGATTGGGATTCTCTGGTTGCCGGCTATAATCCCCAATGCACTCTGGTCATCTGGAGTGGCTATGACGATAACCGCACCCTAAATTCTGATGATCAATCCCATGCGAAGAAAATCTTTCAAAATACGTTTAATCTGCTGTATGCGGATCACGACGGTCCTTGGTACCTACCAAGTGATGCGATCGAGGAAATCGTGGTAGATCCGGTCAGCGGTAAACCATCCTCTCAGGGAAGTGCTTACTGGTATATACGAGATGAATAGCTTATTCGTTTCAAGTTATTTTCTGTGAAAGCTAAGCGAAAAGAAGCGATTTTTGTACTTTTTAGCAGTACCTTTGTATTTTTTAACAGAAAAATTTGCATGAATCTAACAATAATGTTATACTTCATTTGTTTTGAATGAGGTGAAACGAATGAATTTCTTAGAAAAACACAGCAAGAAAATCGCATTGGCATTGTGTTTTGCGACATGTGTGCCCGTTGTTTCTGCTGTATACGCCTATGAAGCACAGCCGGGATGGCATGGTGAAGGCAGCGACAGATATTACATTCTCGAATCTACACACGAACAAGCAACTGGCTGGTTAAAGCTCGATGAAGGTACTTATTACTTTACCGATGAAGCTGATATGCTCTTTGGCTGGCAGACAATTGATGAAGAAACCTATTATTTTGCCGATGATGGTAAAATGGTTACCGGTGAACAAACCATTGATGAGAAAACTTATAATTTCTTAGATGATGGACGTTTGATCAGCGGTTGGCAGGATGACGTGCTCTATGACGATCAGGGTTATCCAGTGACAGAACAATACGTAGAAATTGAAAAAGACACATTTGTGTATGTAGATGAAAACGGTAAGAAAGTGACTGGATGGAAAACCATCAACGGTAGAAAGCATTATTTTTACGATGACGGAATCATGGCTACTGGAAAAACCAAAGTTGGCGATGATACATATTATCTAGATGAATATGGTGTCCTTTATACCGGATGGGATTACGATGAAGATGGAAATGCATATTATCGTAATAAATACGGAAAGATCTTAAAAGATACTGAAAAAGAAATTGATGGTGTAGAATATGTCTTCAGTGAAACTGGTGTCGCAAGAGAAGCTAACAGCGTCTTAGCCTCTGGTATTGCCGAAGCTGCGCTTGCTCAGGTTGGTGCGAATCAAGACTGTACGATGTTGGTAACAAATGCGCTTGCTGCTAATGGCATCTACTTCCATGGCTGGCCGGCAGAATACTTATCGCTAGGAACTGTTACAAGCGATCCTCAACCAGGCGATCTCATCTATTATGCAGATGGCGGTTTAGGTATGGCACACATCGCCGTATACATCGGTAACGGACAGGCAGTACATGGCGGATGGCATGGTAGCGGTACAGTAATTTCTAGCGCATATTGCGGTTCTGGTCCTGTATTTATTCACGTTGCTTAAAAAGAATGTTTGATTCCACGGCTCTCTTTGCTAAAGTAGCAAAGAGAGTTTTTTTATGCGATCTTTGCCAAAGAATTGAATAAAACAAAATAGTCTTAAATTGGTTCATTCTCCGTTAGCAAGGAGGGAAGGATGTTTTACAGACACATCGGATCAACTTGACAGGGCAATAATGAAAGCGATCAAATGAAAAAGCTGGTTTCTGTAACATACAGAAACCAGTCTCTTACCCTTACCTAACGATCTGAGTCTTCAAATATGTCGCTTACTTTATCCCTATCAAAGAAAAGCTTCCATTTTACTTGGTTAAGTAAGATCAAATTCTGCTGGATAATAAATCAGTTGCTGCTCTTTTACCTTTGCATCTACCAATGCGCTGACGATCGCGCTTTTTTCAGATAATTCATGCAGCTTTCCTCTTTCATCGACAATCCAGATCACATGAGAATCCTGACGTCCTTTATATGGTGAATACGGACGCTGCATCACATGATCCCGATGTACATAATAGATGGGATCATACCCTTTTTCACGGGCAATTTTCTGAATCTGTTCATATGTTTCCTCGCTGTCTTCCACATATTCAAACAAGCGGCGATTCAACACGCGCATGGCCAGATCCCGCAGGATCGGATCTGACTTTTCTTCCAACAAAGAAAAGCCATATAACGCCGCTGATTCATCTAAATGATGTAAGTCTTCAATCGTTGCCGTTTTTTCTCCGTTAATGAAAGGAACAAACATCTCTAATCCTGTAAAGAAAATGCGATCTTGTTTCCAAAGATCTTTCATACGGGCAAACAGCAGGGAAATGATAATCTCATAGCTACGGGCAACCGGATGCAAGTACACTTGCCAATACATATGATAACGCGCCATGATATAATCTTCGACACTGTGGATACCGCTCTCTTTTACCGCCAGATGGCTGCCATGTACGCGGATCGTACGAAGGATGCGTTCCATATCAAACGTTCCATAACTCGTTCCCGTGAAATACGCATCCCTTAACAGATAATCCATACGGTCCGCGTCCAATTGACCGCTGACTAATTGATTTAACAGATCATTTGGATGACGATAACCGATGATATCTGCAACCGCCTGTGGAAGTCGTTTATCTGCTTTTGCTAAGATCTGATGAACTTCACTTTCTCCTAACAGAATATCTTGCGTAAACTGCTCATGATGACAGCTGGAGACCGCTTCAAAGGCATGTGAAAAGGGACCATGTCCAATGTCATGCAACAATCCCGCCAGCATCACTGCACATTTATCATAATCACTGAGCTGTTGTGCGATTTCTTCAATTTCCTTTACCATCCGACGCACGATCTCATAAACACCCAAGGAATGTGAAAAACGAGTATGTTCTGCAGTGTGATACACTTGAAAGTCTCCACCTAACTGATGGATCCTACGCAATCGCTGAAATTCTCTTGAATTGATACAATCCCAGATGACCTGTAATTCAACATGAATATACCCGTGAATCGGATCACGCATGACTTTTACTTCCAATGTGCGTTTGAACATGTCATCACCTCCTGTAATCGTTCAAAAATGACCTGATCAGCTTCTTGAAACGCATAATCATAGACTTCTGTATAATCGACCCAATGTCCTTCACTATGGGCAGTTAACTGACTCGGTTCTTCTTTGCTCACACATAGATATGCACGTACATGGATTTCCCATCCCTCTTGATGATCCATCGTATCACATACATATTGAATTACCTGTGCATGTACATGCAGTTCCTCCCACAATTCTCGAATTATTGCTGCTTCTGGTGTTTCTCCCTCTTCAATCTTACCCCCAGGAAATTCCCATACGCCATCCGCATGTTTCCCCATGCGTTTCGCAATATAGACCTGACTCCCTTTGTGCAAGATTCCGCAGACGACTTCCATTCGTTTCATAGCGTCACCCATCCTTGGTTTCATTATAAAACAAACAAAAAAGGGAAACAACTTCCCTTCTTAAGCAATAATGCACCAACCCAGATGATCATCGCCAACAGCAACAAAAGCGTAATCATGATCACCACATCGAAGATACGTATCGAATACTTTGCCTTTATTTCTTTGTTCTTTTCTTTCTGATGATCGATAGAGACGAACCAAACACCATTCAACGCCGTATAGAGAAGAACAAAGATCATCAAGATCATCGCCTGCGGCGTATTATTTCGGATCTGAAAATAAGACATGACGACATAGATATCTACAATCAATAACAGCTCAAACGCAAATGCGATCAGAAACATCCATCGTATTCCTTTATTCTCCTCTTTTATCTGCTTAACGACTCGATTTTGATAACGAAAAGAAGTTAGAACAAGTAAGATTATAGCCAACACAGCATAGAGAAAAAGTAAGGGGAACGGAAGATGAATCGAACAGGCAACGACAACCATGGTCATGAACAGAAAGGTAATAGAGGTGATGCCCACTTCAAAGAGCATCTCGCTCAACATTCGTTGGATCTGCGCTTCATCATACTCTTCATCATCATCGTAACCAGCGAGCAAGCTGTAGTCATGATGACGCATAAAATAACAAAATGGTAAATCCAGAATTAAAAACATCAACAGGTAATTACTATTCACAAAATATGCACTGACAGAAGCTCGCTTGACATACATGATCAAAAACAACAAGAGCGTTGCGACCACATTGATAAACAAAAGCCAGCGAAAAAGGGAGTATGGGGGCTGTATCTCTTTCTTCTGCAACCCTAAGATCAGATCATCCATCGACACATGAAAGATCTCTGCAATCTGTGCCAAGCTTTCTAAATCAGGCTGAGTTCGTCCTTTCTCCCAAGAAGAAATTGTCTGTCTGCTCACACACAGTAAATCAGCAAGCTCTTGCTGGGTCATTCCTTGTTTGATCCGCAAACGGGAAAAACGCTCTGAAAACCGCTCCATCTTCATCCCTCATCTCTGCCTTCATTGTAACATGCCCTATTTAAAGAGACACGCTACATATTGTTGCACGTGAAGTAACTCAGCTATTTTTTCTCCTGAATCACCATAGCCAAGACAGCGATATCCGCTGGATTGACTCCTGAAATACGGGAAGCTTGTCCTAAGGTCATCGGTTGAATCTGTGCAAGCTTTTGTCTAGCTTCCAATGACAAGTGTTCCATCGCTGCATAATCCATCCCCTTTGGAATACGCATTTGATCCATCGCATGCAGATGCCTTGCATCTCTTCTTGCCTTTGCGATATATCCTTCGTATTTGATCTCGATTTCAATCTGACGTTCCGCTTTCTCGGTTATATTTACATTCGTATAGGGGCGAAGACCTTCTAGTGTGACTTTTGGACGACGTAATAATTCAAAAGCGCTGATACCTTCTTTTAAAGATTCATAACCTAATTGCTGCAGGTAATCATTGACATCAGACTTTGGTGTAAACCGGAGCTCCTTCAATTTCTGCATTCCTTCTTCCACCGCTTTTTGTTTTTGTAAAAAGCGCTGATAACGTTCTTCTTTGATCAATCCTACGTCATGTCCATAAGGAGTTAAACGTACATCAGCATTATCATGTCGAAGCAACAAACGATATTCCGCCCGTGAAGTCAACAGACGGTATGGTTCTTTCGTTCCCTTGGTCACCAGATCATCGATCATCACACCGATATAAGCTTCATCTCGATGCAATACCAAGGGTTCTCTACCTTCCAGTTTTAAAGAAGCATTGATACCGGCAATCAATCCTTGAGCAGCTGCTTCTTCATAGCCACTTGTTCCATTGATCTGTCCTGCCGTAAACAAATTTTCTATGATCTTGTTTTCTAAGCTCGGCTGACATTGCAAAGGATCTACGGCATCATACTCAATCGCATACGCATATTTTTTGATCACACAGTTTTCTAAACCGGGTAAGCTTCTTAACATCTGTTCTTGTACATCATGCGGCATAGATGTGGAGAATCCTTGAATATAGGTCGTATCCAGGGAATGGCTCTCTGGCTCTAAAAAGATCTGGTGACGCGGTTTATCAGAAAAACGTACCAATTTATCTTCAATACTTGGACAATAACGCGGTCCTACGCCTTTGACCAAACCTGAATACATGGCTGACTGTGTCAGATTCTCGTTGATGATCGCATGGGTCCTTGGCGTTGTATACGTCAAATAACATACTTCCTGTGCTTCGAAAGGAAGAATCTCTTTAGTGTCTTCACTGAAGCAGACAAATGCATCGGTTCCCGGCTGTAATTCTGCTTTAGAAAAATCGATGGAAGTTGTCAAGATTCGCGCAGGCGTTCCCGTTTTTAAACGAAACGTACGTAAACCTAGATCACGCAGGCTTTGCGACAGATTAGGCGTCGTCGGTTCTCCATCCGGTCCCCCTGGCGTCGAAGTATGTCCGACCAATATGGAAGAAGCCATAAATGTTCCGCTTGTCACGATGACGATCTTGGCCTCAACCAGATTTCCATCATCCAATAGAACACCTTTGATCTTTCCATTCTCAGCAATGATGCGCTCTACACAGGCTTCGCGCAGCGTAAGATGTGCTTGGTTCTTCAAAACGTCCTGCATATATTTTTTATAAGCGATCTTATCACTTTGTACACGCAGGCTCTGCACACCGGGGCCTTTCGTCGTATTGAGCATCTTAAACTGCAAAGCGGTCGCATCCGCTGCACGTCCCATCTCACCGCCCAAAGCATCAATTTCGCGTACGACGATCCCTTTTGCCGGACCACCAATGCTTGGATTGCAAGGCATGGTCGCAATCATATCTATATGCAGTGTAAATAACACGGTTTCTTTTTTCATTCGTGCACAGGCAAGAGCCGCCTCGATTCCAGCATGTCCTCCGCCGATCACTATTACATCTATCATGAAATCACCTGACTTTTCCATACTATTATATATGTGTTGCGACAAAAGCGAAAGAGGAGATTTTGCTGACCTCCTCTTCTTTTTAACAGATTAGTGTTTGAAATGACGAACACCTGTGTAGACCATAGCGATGCCATATTCATTGCATACATCGATAGACAGCTGATCTTTGATCGAACCACCAGGTTGAATGATTGCAGTTACACCGGCTTTGACAGCTTCTTCCACCGTATCTGGCATTGGGAAGAACGCATCGGATGCCATCACCGATCCTTTTGCTTTTTCTCCAGCCTGCTCAATAGCGATCTTCGCTGCACCGACACGATTCATCTGTCCTGCACCAACACCGATCGTCATATTCTCTTTCACCAATACGATCGCATTGGATTTTACGTGTTTTACTACCTTCCAAGCAAATAACAACTGTTCGATTTCCGCCTGTGTCGGCTTGCGATTTGTCACACATCGCAGGTCCTGTTCCGTGATCGGATGTACGTCCATATCCTGTACCAACAAACCATCTAATACATTGGTCACTTTGTATTTTGCAGTTGGTTCTAATGATGTATCCAGCTGCATCAGACGGATGTTCTTTTTCTTTGACAACAGTTCAAAGGCATCTTCATCAAATCCAGGCGCAAGAATGATCTCCAAAAAGATCTTTGACAGTTTCTCTGCCACTGCCATATTCACCGGCTCATTCAATGCGACAATTCCGCCAAAGATCGATACCGGATCTGCTTCATATGCTTTATCCCAGGCTTCTTCGATCGTGTTTCCAATACCGACGCCACAAGGATTCATATGTTTTACGCCAACAGCAGCTGGCTGTCCCGCAAAATCTTTCAAGATTTCGATGGCTGCATTTCCATCCTGAATATTGTTGTAAGAGAGTTCTTTTCCATGCAGCTGCGTTGCATTTGCAAGCGAATACTGTGGATGCATGTTCTTATAGAAGGCTGCACTTTGATGCGGATTTTCACCATAACGCAGGTCCTGTACTTTATCATAAGTAATCGTGAAGCTCTCCGGATATTTCTCTCCCGTACGTGCCGTTAGGTATTCTGCGATCATCGCATCATAGCGAGCGGTGTGACGGAAGACCTTCGCAGCCAAGAACTCTCTGGTAATCAGACAAGTTTCTCCATGTTCTCTTAATTCTTTCAAAACAGCGTCATAGTCATTTGGATCACAGATCACTGGGATCGACGCATAATTTTTCGATGCGCTACGCAACATGCTCGGTCCGCCAATATCGATGTTTTCAATGACTTCTTCATGTGTGACGCCCGGCTTTTGTACCGTTTCTTTAAATGGATACAGGTTTACACAAACCAGATCGATCAAATCGATTCCCAATTCTTTCAGCTGTGCCATGTGGTTTTCGTTCTCACGAACTCCTAATAAAGCACCGTGAACCTTTGGATGCAGAGTCTTTACACGGCCATCCATGATTTCAGGAAATCCTGTCACATCTGAGATTGAGATCGTTTCGATACCTGCTTCCTCTAACGCTTTCCGCGTACCACCTGTTGAGATGATCTCATAATCCAATGCGCGTAACCCTTTCGCAAAATCAATCAAACCGCTCTTGTCGGATACACTGATCAATGCTCTTTTCATTGCTTATCCTCCTCTATTTGTTCACATATTTGTTTCACTGCCTTTGGAAACAGCACATATTCCAAAGCATGAACGTTCGTCTCTAACTCTTCCAATGTCCAGGAAGGATCAATCGGGAGCTTTTCCTGCAGGATGATCTCTCCTGTATCGATGCCTTCATCTACGTAGTGCACCGTTACGCCCGTAAAAGCTGCTTTTGCCTCATAGGCATCTTGAATACCGTGTGCTCCAGGAAAATTTGGTAAATATGCAGGGTGAATATTGATGATCCGCTGTGGATAATGAGTCAGCAACTCTTCACCGATAAAACGCATATATCCAGCCAATACGATCAACTCGACCCCTTTTTCTTCCAGGTGACGTCGAATCTCTTGCTCATATGCCTTCTTTCCTGCATAGGCTTTTGGATTGACATAGATTGCTTCAATCCCTAATCGTTTTGCGCGATCAAGGGCCTTTGCATGTTCTCTATCGACCACCAGCAATTCACAATGACAATTTGGCAATCGTCCATCCTGCATGTGTTGGATCAAATTTTCAAAGTTCGTTCCGCTTCCGGAAGCGAAGATCGCAATCTTTACCATTTCAGATCCACACTTCCTGACGTTGTCACTTCTCCGATCACATAGGAAGGTTCATCGATCTCTGCCAACAGTTTTTGAACTGTTTCCACATCGCATGGATCAACAGCCAAGATAAAGCCAATTCCCATATTGAATACATTACACATTTCTGATTTATCAATATTGCCAGTTTTTGCGATCAGATCAAAGATCGGTTTGGAAGGATAACTGTTCAAATCAATGGTAACACCTTGTCCCTCTTTTAACATACGCGGTACATTCTCATAAAAACCGCCGCCAGTGATGTGACTCATTCCTTTGATGTCTACTTTTCCTAACAGATGTTTGATCGCTTTGACATAGATCTTCGTTGGTGTCAACAACTCTTCTCCCAACGTCTTACCGCCAAAACTGTCGTAGGTTTCCTGTAGATCGAGACCGGCATCTTTCAACAGCACCTTGCGGATCAGTGAGAATCCATTGGAATGGCAGCCCGAGCTTGGCAAGCCGATCAACACGTTGCCTGCTTCGATCTTTTGTCCATCCAACAAGTTACATTTATCAACTGCCCCTACGCAGAAACCTGCGATGTCATAATGATGAACATCATACATATCCGGCATCTCTGCAGTTTCACCGCCGATCAAGGCGCATTCTGCTTGTACACAGCCATCCGCTACACCTTTCACGATCTGTTCGATGACTTCCGGATGATTTTTTCCAACCGCGATATAATCAAGGAAGAAGATCGGTGCCGCACCCTGTACCAACACGTCATTGACACACATAGCAACCGCATCTACGCCGATCGTATCATGTTTGTTTGCTTCAAAAGCGATCATCAGCTTCGTCCCGACTCCATCAGTACCGCTGACCAGCACCGGTTCTTTCAATCCGTATTTCGACAGATCAAACATTCCGCCGAAAGCGCCGATCGAATCGATCGCTCCCATTGTTTTTGTACGCGCCACATGGCTTTTGATGCGCCGTACCGATTCATATCCGGCTTCCAGATCGACGCCGGCTTCTCTATATTTATCACTCATCGTGAACCTCCTGCTCCTTATTTGTTACGAAAATAGTTAACACCGTTGACAAAGATGTTTTGTTCCTTATTTCCATCGATGTTTTTAAACAAGCCTTCTTCATAGCGTTCGCTATGTCCCATCTTTCCTAAGATCCTTCCATCAAGAGAAGTGATTCCCTCGATCGCATAAGACGAACCATTGATGTTGTAAACACCATGCATCGTCGGATCTCCATCCTGATCGACATATTGTGTCGCTACCTGACCATTGGCAAATAATTCTTTTGCGACTTCTTCGCTGACGACGAACTTTCCTTCGCCATGGCTCATGGCAATGCTATGACACTCCCCAGGAGTGAAGCTGGAAAGCCAAGGTGATTTGTTGGATGCGATACGTGTCTTCGCAATATGCGATACATGGCGATTGATATTGTTGCGGAACAGCGTCGGTGATCCTTTTTGCAGTTTTGTAACATCACCATAAGGCAACAGTCCTGATTTGATCAACGCCTGGAAGCCATTGCATATACCTAAGATCAGACCATCGTTTTCCAACAGCGTCTGAACTGCCGCATTCACTTTCGGATTGCTTAATACATTCGCGATGAATTTACCGCTGCCATCCGGCTCATCACCGCTAGAGAAGCCGCCGACAACCATCAAGATCTGTGCAGAAGCGATTTTTTCACTTAATTCCTGTAAGCTTCGCTCAATGCTTTCAACATTCAAGTTATTAAAGACATACGTCTCTACCTCTGCGCCCGCACGAATGAATTGTTGTGCACTGTCATATTCACAGTTCTGTCCCGGGAAGACCGGAATGATGACTTTCGGGTGTTCGTATCTCTTACGAGGCTTTAATACTTCTTTTGTCTCATATAATGGGGTTTGAATCTTCTTGCCATCCAAATCGACTGCCATTGGATAAATCGCATCGTAACGTTCGCACCATGCGCGGATCGCCGCTTCGATCGATACTTGTTCTTCATTGATGACCAGCTGTTTTTCCTGTGTAGTAATACCTAACAATTCAAATGCCGGATCCAAGATCGTCTCTTTTGCTTCCACGACGATACTGCCGATTTCCAGATCGTATAAGGATGCATCGCTCTTGATGGCAGCGCCGATCTGATTACCGAAAGCCATCTTACATACCGCTTCCGCTATACCGCCAAATTTCACTGTAGTAGCAGAAAGGATCGTTCCTTTGCGGATCTGTTCGCGAACTTTGTCGAAATTTGTCTTTAACATTTCATAGTTTGGCGTATGATCCGCATTCGCATGATGACGAATCGCATAGATGTAATTGCCTGCTTCTTTAAATTCGGAGGATACGATGTTTTGCGCTTTTTCCGTCGTGACTGCAAACGTGATCATCGTCGGCGGCACATGAATCTGATTAAACGTTCCAGACATGGAATCTTTTCCACCGATCGATGGTGTTTCAAAGGCTAACTGTGCTTCGATCAAGCCCAACAGTGCCTGCATCGGTTTTCCCCATTTGCTTGGATCTTCATGCAGTCGTTCAAAATACTCCTGATTGCTCAATCGGCACGTACGATAATCGCCACCTAGTGCCGTCACACGCGCTAACGCTTCTACGACCGAGTAACTTGCCCCTAAATATGGCGAATAGCGCGCAACTTCCGGATGGAAACCATGCGTCATGATCGAGCAGGTGTTCGTAAAGCCAAAGACCGGCAGTTTCTGTACGGATCCTTCCGTCTCACTTAACTGATATTTACCGCCAAAAGGCATCAATACCGTTGATTTTCCAATCGATGCGTCAAACATCTCTGCCAGACCAATTTGGCTTGCCACATTCTCTTTGCGTAAATTATCTAAGATCGTCGTTGTCTGTGGAGCAAACGGATCCTTCGCGATCTCTCCTTCTTTGATCACAACATCCTGTACGCCGCGCACACCGTTGGTATCCAGGAAAGCGCGTGACATATTGACGATTTCTTTTCCTTGGAATGTCATGATCAAGCGTGGCTCTTCACTGACTTCAGCAACGATACAAGCGTCTAGATTTTCTTCATACGCATACTGTTTAAACTCATCAAAATCTTTTGCCTCGATCAGTACAGCCATTCGCTCTTGTGATTCGGAAATTGCTAATTCCGTTCCGCTGAGGCCTGCATATTTAACCGGAACTTGGTCCAGATTGATGCGCAAGCCATCTGCTAATTCACCAACCGCAACGCTTACACCGCCAGCTCCAAAATCATTGGCCTTCTTGATCAGTCTAGTCGCTTTCGGATTGCGGAACAATCGCTGCAGTTTTCGCTCGATCGGTGCATTTCCCTTCTGTACTTCTGAAGAGCATTTTGTCAATGATGCATCGTTGTGTTCTTTTGAAGAACCTGTCGCTCCACCGACACCATCACGTCCGGTTGCACCACCGATCAAGACAACGATATCGCCTGGCTGCGGTTTCTCTCGTTTGACGTTTGCTTTTGGCGCAGCACCGACGACTGCACCTACTTCCATACGCTTCGCTACATAGCCCTCATCAAAGATTTCTTTGACGTAAGTCGTCGCAAGGCCGATCTGGTTTCCATAAGAGGAATATCCATGTGCAGCACCTTTTGAGATGCGGCTTTGCGGTAATTTATGTTCCAAGGTATCCTTGATATCTCTTGTAATATCGCCAGCGCCACTGATACGCATCGCCTGATAAACGTAGCTTCGTCCAGAAAGCGGATCACGGATCGCTCCACCGATACAAGTGCTGGCTCCACCAAACGGTTCAATTTCCGTCGGGTGATTATGCGTTTCATTTTTAAACATCAACAGCCAGTCTTGTTCTTCTCCATCCACATCAACCGTTATTTCGATCGAGCAGGCATTGATCTCATCGCTGACTTCCAGATCTTCTAATTTTCCACGCTTACGAAGTGCTTTCCCAGCGATCGTTGCCATATCCATCAAAGTCATCACTTTGCGATTGCCATGCACTTCTTCACGCAATGCTTTATATGTATCATAAGCTTTCTGAATTGTTTCCTGCAGTGATCCAGCTTCGATCTTCACGTTTTGTAAGATCGTTTCAAACGTCGTATGACGACAGTGATCCGACCAATAGGTATCCAGCACCTTTAATTCTGTCATCGTCAGATCACGTTTTTCTTCTTCCTTAAAGTAACGCTGTACATGTTGGATGTCCGCCAAGGTCATTGCCAACCCTTCTTTTTCACGCAGCACTTGCAGCTGTGCTTCATCAAAAGCGATGAAACCTTCGATCGTAGGTACCGGCTCAATGCTCACATCTTCCTCGTTCACTAAAATACTTAGGTCTTTTTCGCACATTTCAACCGGGTTGATGAGGTAATGCTTGATCGCTGTGAGCTGTTCATCGCTAACTGTACCTTCCAATATGACGATACGACCGCTTTTGATAATGACATCGCTCTTATTGTTCAAAAGCATCAGACACTGCTGTGCACTGTCTGCACGCTGATCATATTGTCCTGGCAGGCATTCATAAGCGATATACGTCTTTCCTTCCAGATCGATCTCATCAAAGACATCATCGGTCACTACTTCAGAGAGCACTTTTCTCTTCAACAAATCTACATCATGATCATCACAATGAAAGATGTCATATGTGTTATAAAGCGTTACTCCGGTCAATCCTTCCAGATTTAAATTTGTCTTGAGCTCATGATAGAGCGAATTCGCTTCCACGCGATAGGCTTCTCTTTTCTTAACAAAAATACGAGTATCCATTCTATCTTTTGCGAAAAGCAACCTTGCTTTTCAATCTCCTTTCTTTATCGTTTTGATTTACAGATCCAAATAAGAATTTGCCAGCACCTTCTCTGCTTGTGCTTTCTTAAAGTCTTCTACTTTTTTCATCATAGCTGGATCTGCCAATCCGATCATCTGTGCAGCTAAGATTGCCGCATTTTTTGCGCCGGCTTTACCGATCGCTGTCGTCGCAACCGGAATTCCTCCTGGCATCTGAACGATCGACAACAGAGAATCCAATCCGCCTAAAGCGCTTGTCTGCATCGGAACACCGATGACTGGCAACGGTGTGCTACTGGCAATAACCCCAGCCAAATGAGCAGCACCACCTGCACCTGCAATAAATACGCGAACTCCGTTATCTTTTGCCTCTTCCGCCAATTTCAACGTTTCATTCGGCGTACGATGCGCACTCAAGACACGTACAACATAAGGAATTTCAAATTCTTTCAGCATGTCGATGGCTGCTTCCATCGTCGGCAGATCAGATGTTGATCCCATCACGATGCAAACTTGTGGTTTTACTGCTTCACTCATTGTTTTCTTCCTCCTCCAAAAATAAAATGCATGTCTATTACAAACATGCACGATTAAAACAATTTCGTTGTGATATTAATATAGCGCATCTACTTAAGACCATAAGTAAACCCTCCTATAAAAATATAAAAGACGTATGCCTGCCAAGCAAACACACGTCCCATGAAAGAGTGTACGTTTACTTGTAGTCCCACTATTTACGGCAGCGGGGTAGAAACTTGCCGACCATATCTCGGCTGATATACAAGCATAACTGTCTGTGAATATAATACATGACTTTTTTTATTCCCGCAAGAGTTTTTTTCATTTATCGAAATTTTCCCGGGAAATAATTACATTCCAGATCATGAACGTCACATCTAACAAAACATCGTTTTATGATTAGATTATTTCTAGTTTGTTGATAAAGTAGAATTGTTTTCTCACAAAGATCGCAGAGCCGCTACCAATGCTGTCTTTTGCGTTGCCTTTTCATCTTTTTCTTTGATGACACGCGCCGGTGTTCCCGCAACGACTGTATGTGCAGGGACATCTTCAATGACGATAGCTCCAGCCGCTACCACTGCACCTTCTCCTACGTGTACGCCTTCAATGATCACTGCATTTGCACCAACCAAGACGTTATCCTCAATGATTACTGGTGTAGCACTTGCTGGTTCGATCACACCGGCTAATACTGCTCCTGCGCCAATATGACAATTAGCCCCAACCGTTGCACGTCCACCGAGTACTGCGCCCATATCGATCATTGTTCCTGCACCGATCACAGCACCGATATTGATGATTGCTCCCATCATGATCACCGCATTATCTCCAATTTCTACTTGATCGCGAATAATTGCCCCTGGTTCTATACGTGCGTGAATACCTTTTAGATCCAGTAGAGGAACCGCACTGTTACGACAATCGTTTTCAATGACGACATCACTGATCGCTTCCTTATTTTCCTCTAGTATTGGCGCAATGTCTTTCCAATCTCCAAAAACTACATCTTGAAACTGATGACAGTTTGGAAAATGCATTTCCTTTTCCGATTTGTAATACACTTTTACCGGTGTTTTCTTTTCTGCTTCCTGTATAAATTTGATGATTTCCTGCGCGTTCATATCTTCTCTCCAATCAAATCATTCATCGTATAGTATCCTTTATCTTTATGTTCCATAAAAGCTAACGCCTTCAGTGCGCCATTGACAAAGATCTGGCGACTGGTCGCATTATGTACCAACTTGATCGACTCATCTTGACCAAAATACAGCACTTCATGTTCTCCAGCTACGCTTCCCCCTCGCAGCGAATGGATACCGATCTCTTTACTGCGCTTACCGACAAATCCCTCTCGGTGATAGACATGCGCATATTCCCCTTTTGGATCCATTGCCTCTAAAAGCATGACTGCCGTGCCGCTAGGCGCATCCTGCTTTTGATTATGATGCGTTTCCACCAATTCCATATCAAAATCATCTTCTAACAACGGCGTGGCAATCTCCACCAAACGCTTTAGGATGGCGACGCCATAAGAATAATTTGCTGAATAAAAGACTGGGCAAACCGTAGCCGCATCTTCCAACAACGCTTTTTCTTCCTCTTTTAAACCTGTCGTTCCACAGATCAGGATGCATTGATTCGCTTTGATATATGTACAAACCCCTTTGATATTATTTGGATGAGAGAAATCTATCACGGCATCACATTGGATGTTTCGCATCATCGATTCCTCTGCTTTTTCCAGACAAGCAACTACCTCATGTCCAGCATTCAAGGCACTTTGACGAATCAAAGTACCCATCTTGCCATTTCCGACGATCATCACTTGCATAAACCGTACTTCTCCATTACTTCTTTTAAATGTGCATGGGTATTCGGCATCATTTCACACAACGGATAACGATAGCCGCCGACACTCATACCCATCAGATTCATCGCAGCTTTTACCGGAATCGGATTGACTTCACAGAACAAGGCTTCGATCAAATCGAGATATTTCAGCTGACCCTCTCTGCTTTTTACCACGTCTCCATTATGCCATGCAGCCACAATGTCATGTGTTTCCTTCGGTACGACATTTGCCAATACGCTGATCACACCGCTCGCTCCTAATGACAGCATGCTGGTAATCATATCATCATTGCCGCTATACATAGCGAAATCATCGTTTACATATCGTGCAATGCGCGCTGCGAAGGAAATACTTCCGCTTGCTTCCTTGATACCACAGATGTTTGGGTGTTTACTTAATTCCGCAACGACATCCTCACTGATACTGCAACCAGTTCTTCCTGGAACATTATAGAGAATCAACGGTGCACTCGCTTGATCAGCCACCTGCAAAAAGTGCTGCAACATTCCGTTTTTATTCGCCTTATTGTAATACGGCGAAATCATCAACAGCGCATCCGCTCCCATATCTGCATAACGCTTCGCTTTCTCCACTGCCGTCTGGGTGCAGTTGCTTCCTGCTCCGACGATCACAGGGACACGATGGTTGACATGTTCGATCGCTAACTGTGCAACCGCGTCATCTTCCTCATGCGTCATCGTGCTGCTTTCTCCTGTCGTTCCTAACACTAAGATTCCATCCGTTGAATTGGCGATATGCCAATCCAACAGTTCCTTCAATTTTTCAAAATTCACGCTTCCATCTTCATGAAACGGTGTTACTAAAGCGACGATGCTTCCTTTAATTGCCTGCATACTCATACTCTCCTTTCATAATGCAAACCGCTGGCCCGCTCATCATAACATGGCCATTTGTATCGATTGCTAAGTGTAACTCACCTTTCGGCAAGATCGCTGTTGCCTTATTTCCTAGTTTTTTTAATCGGGCTGCGCAAACCAATGAGGCACATGCGCCGGTACCGCAAGCTAACGTCATCCCGCAACCTCGTTCGTAGGTACGCATCTTCATATGCTCTTGATCGATGATCTCAACAAAATTTACATTGGTCTGTTTTTCAAACAATGGATGTTCGCATATTTCTCTGCCGACTTCTTCCATTGATACTTCATCTAATTTCGTAAAGATCACCGTATGGATCGTTCCCATAAAAATTGTATATAACTTTACTTCTTGGCCATTGTTCAACGTCAATGGTAAATCCCAGATCGGCTGTTTGATCCCCAATAGCGAAAGATCCTCTTTCGGTATACCCATGTCTACACATACTTGATAAGGATTTACCTCTTCGATCGTCACCTTTTGAATACCAGCCAACGTTTCTACGTCAAAGTTTTTTTCTTCTACTATGTGATGATCATAACAATAAGCGCTGAAACAACGAATACCGTTGCCGCACATCGGTGCACGGCTCCCATCTTGATTGTAAAAGATCATCTCCAAGGGATCTTGTTGAACCACAATAAATCCATCCGCTCCAATTCCGGTATGACGATCGCAGAGAACGACAGCAAGTTCAGCGAGATCCATACCATGCAGATCTGCTTGCTTCGCAATGATAAAATCATTACCACAGCCATGGTATTTTGTTATCGGGATCTTCATTCTAGATCACACTCTCCTCTCACTAAATCCGCATACGTTTCTCTCTTCACGACACAGCGTGCTTTCCCCTCTTTTACGAAAACGACTGCGGGACGGCATAAACGATTGTATTCGCTTGCCATGCTGAAGCCATATGCCCCGGTTGTATAAACGACTAACAGATCGCCTGGTACACAGGCAGGCAACAATGCCTCCTGAATCAACACATCACCTGATTCACAGCATTTTCCTGCGACACAGGTGGGAATCGTCTTCTCTTCTCCCATACGGTTCGCCACATCGCAGCTATAATCTGCTTGGTACAAAGCCGGACGGATGTTATCGCTCATTCCCCCATCTACGAATAGATAATGGCGATGTGCCGTCTTCTTTTGAAAACCGATCGTATACAAGGTCATTCCTGCTTCAGCCACGATGCTTCGTCCTGGTTCGATCATGATCTTCTGCAGCGCTAACTGGTACTTTTCCTTTTGCTTTTCACAAGCGCGCAGGATTACTTCGCATACTTGCGGAATCGGGATCGGTGCATCCGCATCCGTATAATGAACAGCAAAGCCCCCGCCGACATCTAAACATCTGGATGCAATTCCATACTCGTTTTGCATCTCATGAAGGAATTGCCCCATCACATCCACTTCCGTTTCAAATGCCTGTGGTTCAAAGATCTGTGAACCGATGTGGGCATGAAAGCCATCAAAGACGATCTTCTCTGTTTGTTGAAAAGCGTTGATCATGTTTGCCAAACACGCTTTTTCATGGATCGATATACCAAACTTACTGTCATCATGTGCTGTCACGATATATTCATGTGTATGCGCTTCGACCCCTGGATTGACACGAATCAGCACATGCAACGGATAAGAAAGTACATCCGCTTTCTGACATAAGTATTCACTTTCCATCACATTATCGACGATAAAGGTACCAACACCTGCTCGCAATGCTTCTTCAATTTCCGTCATGGATTTGTTATTGCCATGAAAATGAATATGTTTTGGATCAAAGCCAGCACGCAAAGCTGTATAAAGCTCTCCTCCGCTGACCACATCCAGGCCCAATCCTCTTTCTTTTGCTAAACGCACCATCGCTTGTATGCAAAATGCCTTTGAAGCATATAACACTTCCGTTTCAAATGTCTTGCTTTGAAAGTGGTCATGATACATCTGCATCTTTTCTTCGATCATTTTCTGATCATATACATATAAAGGTGTTTGAAAATCTTTTGCCAGAGTATCTACACCAACACCTTGGATCTTTAACATCGTTTCCATCCCTGCATCCTCCGCTAAAAAACCGATAAGGGCATCTTATCGGTTTCGTTTCCACATATAAGATAGCACCCCTACGATCAGTAGACAGTCTGAAGCATATTCTGCAGCAGCCCACCATTTTTCCATGCCTGAAAAAACAGTTCGGCAGAGTTGCCTCCAAAACAGCTCAAACACCCGCCGATTCGCTGTTTTCTCTTCGCCTCTGCGCCTCTATCAATATTTGCTTTTATTATACAATTATTTCAATTTATTTCAACCTTTATTTTCTATTTCTTTCATAAACTGTAACTTTTTTCATTGTGTCTCTTTTACTTTTCCGCTACAATAAACAAAAAGGAGAGATTCCTCATGTTTGAGACTATTCAAAAAATTCGCCGTGATCTACATCAGATTCCAGAGCTTGAACTTGATCTACCAAAGACCAAAGCGTATTTATTGCAGCATCTGCAATCCTTGCCTTGTCAGCTGGAGTTTCCCATCAACAGCAGCATCCTCGCTTTTTTTGATCACGGCTGTTCACAGACCGTCGCGTTTCGCAGTGATATGGATGCATTACCTATTGATGAAAAAACAGATGCAGCTTATCAAAGCGTCCATCCGCATCGCATGCACGCCTGCGGACATGATGGGCACATGGCAATACTTTTAGGTTTTGCCCATCAGCTTCCTCGTTATCTGCACACCTTACCTTATAATGTATTGCTCATCTTTCAGCCGGGAGAAGAAAACCCTGGCGGTGCACACCTCTTAGTGGAAGCGGGCATACTAGAAAAATATCACGTTTGCAAGATCTATGGAATGCATCTATGGCCGGAATTGGGAGCGGGGATCATCGGTACGCGCAAAAAAGAAATGATGGCTCGTTCCAGTGAAGTCAACATCGATATCAAAGGAAAAAGCGCTCATGCCGCAAAGCACCAGGAAGGCTGCGATGCTTTAGAAATAGCTTGTCGTTATTTATGCGATCTGTATGCCATGGAAAAAGTGATCGATCCAAAAGAATATCGCTTACTGCGTTTTGGTGTCCTGCATTCCGGAACGATCCGTAACGTGGTCAGCGATCATGCACGACTAGAAGGAACCATGCGTGCATGCAACGATGCAATCTATGATCATATGCGCACACAGCTGCAGCTTCTAAGCAAGCGTTACGAACCGGCTCAATTCACGTTTTCTTTCAGCGAAGGTTATCCAGCGCTTGTCAATGATCCTATATTGGTCGAACAAGCGATGCAGGCTTTGCCAGATATCGTAGAGCTGGAAGAACCGCAACTGATCAGTGAGGATTTTTCATGGTATCTGCAAAAGATTCCTGGGGCTTTCTTCTTTTTGGGCACCGGGACCGGCATCCCGCTGCATAACGATCATTTTGATTTCGATGAACATATCTTGTTAAAAGGGATCGACACATTTATCGCTTTGAGCAAGCTTCCTTAAAATAGATAGTTTGCAAGAATTCATTGCTTTTGTTATGATGACATCAGGAGGGATTAGAGATGAAATATAATATAGTAGGTGACAACGACTGTCCATTGATCCAAATCGAATTAGCTGAAAATGAGACGATCCGCATTGAGCGTGGCTGCATGGCTTACATGTCTAATGTCGTATTAGAGGGAAAGATGAATACGAACAAAAAAGGTCTTGGCGGTATGTTCAGCGCGATCGGCCGATCATTGACGAGTGGAGAGAGTTTCTTCATCACAGAGGCAACAGGCGCTACAAATCAAGCAAAATTGGGAATTGCTCCCGCAGTGCCTGGAAAGATCACCTGTCTTAATGTAAGTGGAAATCACCAGTATCGATTAAATACAGGTGCATTCCTTGCCTGTGATCTAAGCGTACAATATGTGATGAAACGACAAGAGATCGGAAAAGCGCTTTTTAGCGGTACTGGCGGTCTCTTTGTGATGGAAACGGAAGGAGATGGGGATGTGCTCATTGCCAGCTTTGGTGACATCCTGGAACTTGATGTCACACCAGAAACTCCAATAACGATAGACAATGAACATGTTGTAGCTTGGGATGCTTCCTTGAATTACGCAATTCGCGTCGCTTCAGGTACTTTTGGATTTACCTCTGGCGAAGGATTGGTCAATGAATTTACAGGATATGGAAAGGTATATATCCAGACACGCAATATTCATAATTTAGCAGATGCGATTCGCCCATTCTTCCCAAGCAACAGTAACTAGTATAAAAAAAGAGGCACCGCCTCTTTTTTTATTGATCTTGTAATAATTTGACCATGACTGCCTTTTGCGCATGCAAACGATTCTCAGCTTCTTCAAAGATCTCATCGGCATGTGCTTCAAACACTTCCTCGGTAATTTCTTGTCCGCGATAAGCAGGAAGACAGTGCTGTACCATTGCATTGGGTTTTGCTAACTTCATTAGTTCATCATTAACTTGATAAGCAGCAAACGCTTTTTGACGTGCTTCCTTTTCACTTTCCACACCCATGCTTGCCCAAGTATCCGTAATGACGACATCCGCATCTGCAATCGCTTCTTGTGGATCATTCGTAAAGTGGAACGTGTCATACGCTTTTGCAAATTCCATAACTTGTGGATCTGGTTCATAATGAACTGGAGTTGCTACGCTGACTTTCATTCCTACTTTTAATCCACCGACGATCAAAGAATTTGCCATGTTGTCTCCATCACCGATATAACACATCTTTAAACCATCAAACACGCTGTATTTTTCACGAATGGTCATCAGATCTGCTAATACTTGACAAGGATGACTAAAGTCTGTCAAACCGTTGATGATCGGGATAGATCCATACTTTGCAAGATCTTCGACTTCTTTTTGATCAAAGGTACGAATCATGATGCAATCCAAATAACGTGATAATACGCGCGCTGTATCCTGCACGGGTTCACCACGACCAATCTGCAGATCACGACTGGATAAGAATAGAGCTTGCATACCTAACTGATACGCACCGGTTTCAAACGAAACACGTGTACGCGTACTGGATTTCTGAAAGATCAAACCGATTGATTTTCCTTTTAACGTTGCATGATCGATTCCATGTTTTCTCTCATACTTCAACTGATCCGCGAGATCAAGGATCGAGATAATCTCTTCTTTCGACAGATCAAGCATCTTCAATAAATGTTTCATTTGAGCACCTCTTTCATGCAGGCAATTGCCTGATCAATATCTTCTTTTGTAATTACCAGTGGTGGTAACAGACGAATGGTGTCACTTCCCGCTGTCAAAACTAACACACCTTTTTCCTGTAATTGTTTGACATAATCACCACGTTTTTGCGGATCTACGCCAATACCGATCATCAATCCCAGACCACGCACATCTTTGATTGCAGGAGAATGTAAAGAACGTAATTGTTCCTTTAGGTAGTTTCCTTTTTCTTGTACTTCCTGCAAAAATTCTGGTTGATTAACGATTGATAAAACAACTTGTGCACTGCGACAAGCCAGTAAATTCCCCCCAAAGGTTGAACCATGATGACCTACTTGCAACGTATCTGCACATTTCTTCCCACAAAGAACAGCTCCAATTGGTATTCCGCCACCTAAGCCTTTTGCAGAAGATACGATATCTGGTTCGATTCCATATTGTTCATAGCAGAACAGCGTTCCGGTACGACCAATTCCCGTCTGTACTTCATCGATACAGACAAGAATATCTCTCTCTTTGCAATATGCTGCAACCTGTTGGACGAAAGATGGATCCAATGGAACGACGCCGCCTTCCCCTTGAATCATCTCCATGATCACTGCACATACGCTGTCATCGATATGTGTTTTGAATTCTTCAAAATCACTAGCACTCGCATAATCAAAACCCTCTGGCAATGGATAGAAATATTGATGGAACTTATCCTGACCGGTCGCCATCAATGTCGTCATCGTTCGACCATGAAAAGATTGGCGAAGCGTTACGATCTTATAACGGTCATTTCCATAATGATCGGAAGAGTATTTCCGTGCCGTTTTGATCATGCCTTCATTGGCTTCCGCCCCTGAATTGGCGAAAAAGACTCTTGACATACCTGTGGATTCCACCAATTCTTTCGCCACACAGACCATCGGTTCACTATAGAACAAGTTGGAACAATGCATCAAATGCTGTATCTGATCATATAATGCCTCTACCTGTGTTTCCTGTTGATAACCAAGACAATTTACGCCGATCCCCGAAGCAAAATCAATATATTCTTTTCCTTCACTGTCAAACAAATGTGCTCCTTTTCCATTGACCAGAGCAATTTCATTACGTCCATATGTCTGCATCACATATTGTTTTTCAAGTTCTCGGATCTCATCAAATTGCATTTTTGATTTCCCCTTCCTTTAATAAAATACAGTTCCAATTCCTTCGTTGCTCAAAATTTCAATCAAGACAGAATGCGGAATACGCCCATCTTGAATGTTAACGGTTCCTACCCCTTGGCGAATAGCTTCCACACAGCATTGTACTTTCGGAATCATACCACCAGAAATGATTCCCTCTTTCATCAATCGCGGAACCTCTGATACTTTCACCTCACGGATCAATGAATCTTCATTGTGAAAATCGCGCATCAATCCTTTGACATCGGTTAATAAGATAAACTTTTTCGCATGCAAAGCAATTGCCAATTTCTCCGCTGCAAAATCAGCGTTGATGTTATAATTCATCGTTTGATCGACACCAGCCGCAATGCTGGATACTACTGGAATATATCCTTTTTCCAAAACATCCATGACGATTGCCGGATTTACATTTACGATGTTCCCCACATTGCCATGTTCTTCATCGCGGCGAACAGCTTCAAATAAGTTGCCGTCGACACCTGCCAAGCCAATACCGCTGCCTCCTGCTTTCTGCAGCATCGACACTAAATTTTTATTTACTTTTCCACAAAGCACCATCTGTACGATATCCATCGTTTCATCATCGGTACAGCGAAGCCCATTGATAAAGATATTTTCTTTTCCGACTTTTTCCAGCATCTCGCTGATTTCCGGGCCACCGCCATGTACCAGCACGACGCGTACACCGATGAGATTCAACAATACGACGTCATTGATGACCGCTTCTTTCAGTTCCTCGTTGATCATAGCGTTCCCGCCGTATTTGATCACGACGATCTCTCCCACGTATTGTTGGATATAAGGTAAGGCTTCTACCAGAATCTGTGCCTTGATCTTTGCATCGATCCCTTTCATGTCCGATAATCTCCGTTGATCTTAACGTAATCATATGTGAGATCACAACCCCAGCAGGTAGCTTCCGCATCCCCTTGATGCAGATCAGCTATGATCGTCACATCTGGTTCCAATAGGATTTGTTTAGCAATTTCTTCATCAAACAAGAGTCCTTTGCCCTCTTCGCACACTTTGATCTCACCTACGCTGGAAGCAAAAGATACGCTGACAGCAGAAGGATCGAAGGAAGCATCCGCATAACCCATGGCACATAACACACGCCCCCAATTGGCATCTGCACCAAACATCGCTGCTTTGACCAAAGAAGAAGAACAAACAGACATTGCTAACGTTTCTGCCGTTTTTTCATCAGCCGCATGAACCATACGACAAGTCATTAAGCGCGTTGCGCCTTCTCCATCAGCTGCGATCTTTTTAGCAAGTTCCTGCATCACATAATGAAGCGCTTCTTCCAAAATCGCACTTTTTTCATCTTCCTGTTCCAGGTAGACATTTCCCGCCTGTCCATTCGCCATTACGATGCACATATCGTTAGTGGAAGTATCCCCATCCACACAGACGCGATTAAAAGTAATCTGCGTATTTCGATAAAGCAATGTTTGTAACAATTCACCAGACACGGCACAATCGGTCGTGATGAACGCCAACATGGTTCCCATATTCGGATGTATCATACCAGAACCTTTCGCAATACCACCTATCGAGCATTCCACACCATCGATTGCAAAGGACACTGTGACAATTTTCTCTTTGGTATCTGTGGTCAAGATCGCTCGAGCACACACATCATTATTTTCTTTGGAAAGAACGATGTTCCCTACTGACTGTTCAATACAATCAATCGGCAGTTCTTGTCCGATGACGCCAGTCGAGGCAACTAACACCTGTGTTTGATCAATACCGATATAATCTGCAGCTGCTTTCGCCTGACGAAGCGCATTGGTATAGCCGTTGACCGCACAAGCATTGGCATTACCGGAATTGACAATGATGGCACTGGCACAATGATCCTTCAAATGTTCTTTTGTCACGAGTAAAGGATCGGCTTTTACCTTATTTCTCGTATATACAGCTGCACACTGACAAGGAGTAGAAGAAACGATCAATGCCAGATCTTCTTTTGTCTTCGCCTTGCGTATGCCGCTGTGAATCGCACCTGCCACAAACCCCTTTGGTGCACAGATGCCTCCTTCTATCACTTTCATCTATTGCTCACCCCTTTTATCATTTAGGCCCACAGACGGATCAAAACCCAGCATGATATTCATATTCTGGATCGCTGCACCGCATGCTCCTTTGCCTAAATTATCAAATAATGCTGTAACGATCGTTTGTTCTTTACGACCGTTGACGATCAACAATAGATCGTCACGTCCAGCCATCGCATTTGCGCTGATGTTGCTGCTATCGCCAAAGGATCGTACATGAACCAATCCTTTCCCATAAAAAGAAGTCAATGCGGCATGCACTTCTTGCGCATCTTCTTCTAATAAGATGCTTGTCGCCATACCGCGGTAATAATCATCGACAATTGGACAGAAGAGCGGATCTTTCTTCAATCCGCAAATCTTTTTCATCTCAGGAAGATGTTTATGCATCAATTGCAGTCCATAGAGCTGTGGAGCCAAAAGCGAAGGATCTCCCCCAGCCTCATATTGCGCGATCATCTTTTTTCCTCCACCGGAATAACCCGTTAAGGAAAAAGCGGAGATTGCTTCCTCTCTTTTCAAAAATCCCATTTGAATCAACGGGTAGACAATGGATAGAAAACCAGTCGCATGACAGCCGGGATTCGCTACACGTCGATTGTTTTTGATCCCTTCAAGAAAACGCTCTCCCAGTTCACAAAATCCATAGGCCCATTCATCTGCACAGCGATGTGCTGTTGACGCATCGATGACCTTTGTCTTCGGATTCTCAATCAGCGTTACCGCTTCGATCGCCGCAGCATCAGGTAAACATAAAAACACGAGATCTGCTGCATTCATGCACGTCTTACGTTCATTTACGTCTTTACGCTTCGCTTCATCAATCCGAATCAGCTCAATATCCTCTCTCTTCGACAAACGTTGCAGGATCTCCAAGCCCGTCGTTCCCGCCTGTCCATCGATATATACTTTTGGCTTCATTTTGCCGCCTCTTTTCCGATGAATTGTTTTAGCGCCTCGATCTGAGCTTTTACTGCTTCAGGAGCAGGTCCGCCAGGCACCTTTCGCTCTTTGATACATGTCTGCAGATCAATAGCTTCGTATACGTCTTCTTCAAACAATGGATGAAATGTCTGCAGTTTATCCAATGGCACATCATTCAACGCGCAGGAATGGGCAATGCACCAAGCGACCAATTCACCGATGCACTTATAAGCATCCCGAAACGGTACACCTTTTTTTGTCAAATAATCCGCACAATCCGTTGCATTGATGAAACCACCCAGAGCTGCTTGTTCCATATTTTCCGGATGGATCTTCATCGTTTGAAACATCGGAATCAGCACCTGCAAACTATGTTTTACCGTATCAATCACATCAAACAACGCTTCCTTATCTTCCTGCATATCCTTATTATACGCCAAGCTGAGACCTTTCTGCATACTTAACAGTGTCATCAGATCTCCATATACACGCCCACACTTTCCACGAATCAATTCACAGACATCTGGATTTTTCTTTTGCGGCATGATGCTGGATCCTGTAGAAAACGCATCGTCCAATTCTATAAAACGAAATTCCCAGCTACACCACAAGATCAATTCTTCGCACATCCTGGATAGATGCATCATTAGAATCGAACAATCGCTTGCTAACTCCATACAATAATCACGATCGGATACACCATCCATTGAATTATCCGTTATTTTCGCAAAGCCGAGCTGATCACATACAAACTGACGATCGATCGGATAAGTAGTAGCCGCCAAAGCGCCTGAACCAAGCGGCATTTCATCCATCAATGCTAAGGTATGATTCAAACGAACACAATCTCGGCGAAGCATATTTCCATAAGCCATCCACACATGCGCTAAGGTGACCGGCTGTGCCCGCTGTAAATGTGTATATCCCGGCATCACTGTATAACAATGATCTTTTGCACGGTCACACAATGCGCTCAGCATTTCAACAACTAGATCATGAATAATCTTTATCTCTTCTTTTACATACAGACGCAGATCCAAAGCCACCTGATCATTGCGCGAACGCGCTGTATGCAAACGTTTCCCCGCATCGCCAATGCGCATTGTCAATTCTTGTTCGACAAAAGTGTGAATATCCTCTGCTCCTTCTAAAATAAGGCACCCTTTTTCAATATCTTCTAAGATTTCCTGTAATCCTGTTACGATTGCGGCCCCATCTTCTTTTGAGATGATTCCTTGTTTTGCCAACATTTTCGCATGTGCGATTGATCCGGTGATATCTTGACGATATAACCGACGATCAAATGGTAAAGAAGCATTCAAAATATCGAGGCTTTGATCGGTCTCCTTGGAAAATCTTCCCGTCCAAAGCTTTGCCATAGGTTACTCCACGCCTGGAAGCTCAGGTTCTTCCTTTGCTTTGATTGCGCGTACCTTTAAAGGCAAGCCATACAGATGGATGAATCCTGCTGAATCAGACTGATCATAACAATCATCCTCATCAAAGGTTGCCATACCAGCAGAATATAAAGAGAATGGAGAGGTCACGGATACTGGCCAGATATTTCCCTTATACAGTTTTAATGTCACATCGCCTGTAACTGCTTCCTGCGTGCTCTTGACAAATGCGCTCATCGCTTTACGCAGCGGCGTATACCACTGTCCATTGTAAACCAAATCGGCGAATTTCAGTGCCAGCTGTGCTTTATAATGCTGTGTTTCTTTATCTAACGTAATCTCTTCCAGCTTCTCATGCGCTTTATAAAGAATCGTTCCACCAGGTGTTTCATAGACACCACGTGATTTCATACCAACCAGACGATTTTCAACGACGTCGAGCAAACCGCATCCGTTTTCTCCACCGAGTTTATTCAAGGTTTTGATGATTTCCACACTGCTCATCGCTTTGCCATCCACCATCGTCGGAACACCCTTTTCAAAGTGGATCGTCACATTCGTCGGCTGATCTGGTGCCTGCATCGGCGAAACACCCAATTCCAAGAATCCTTCTTTTTCAATTGGAGCTTCATTTGCTGGATCTTCCAGATCCAAGCCCTCATGAGACAAATGCCACAGGTTCTTATCCTTTGAATAATTTGTTTCGGCAGTGATCTTTAAAGGGATATTATGCGCTTTCGCATACTCGATCTCCTTTTCTCTTGAATTGAGCTCCCAGAAACGCCAAGGTGCGATGATGTCGATCTCTGGCGCAAATGCCTGAATAGCCAATTCAAAACGAACCTGATCATTTCCTTTTCCCGTACATCCATGACAGATCGCATCGGCACCCTCTTTTTTAGCGATTTCCACTATGCGTTTCGCAATCAATGGACGTGCGAAACTCGTTCCCAGCAAATAGTGTTCATACGCAGCACCAGCCTGCATGGTCGGAATGATATAATCATCTACAAATTCTTCCGTCAGATCTTCGATATACAATTTGGATGCACCCGTCTTCAGCGCTTTTTCTTCCAACCCATCTAGTTCCGTCCCCTGTCCAACATTTCCGCTGACAGCGATTACTTCACAATCATAGTTTTCTTTTAACCAAGGAATCAATACAGACGTATCCAATCCACCAGAATATGCCAACACGATTTTGTTATACTTCTTTTTCATATTTGCTCCTCCTAACAAAAAAAGCCGCCTCAACAAAAGGACGACTTGCGCGGTACCACCTTACTTCCATCCACCAATGATCATGGATGACACCTTGTTCCTAACGCGAACGACGTTGATGCCTCAATTTATCATCTCGACATCAAAGCTCCAAGACACGTTCCAGATGGTTCTTTTCAGGCTTGCACCAACCGCCTTCTCTCTTTAAAAGAAGTTCATCTCTACTACTTCTCTTCGTTGCTTTGGAAGTATTATAGACGATTCTGACAACGTTTTCAATAGATTTTCGTAAATTTCTGAAAATTTTCATGTAAATTGTTTCTGTCGGATTCCCTAATCTGTCTAGTAAAAAAACCGATTTCAACAGAAACCGGCCTTTGATCATTTACCAAAATGATAGATTTTTCTTTTTTTACGCAGATAGGCTTCTACGTCTTCCGCATTCGCATTGGTTAGCTCCATCGAGCGTTGTGATTTTTTACGATCATAGGTAAAGATGACCTTTCCTTTCTCTTCTTTTACGCTCGCTTTTGTAATCTGTTTCCATGATATCTTGATCCCTTCAATATAGATACCAGTTTCTCCGATTCCGCTTCTTCCGATAACCATGGCGATTGCGAAAATCATTACGACAATTGCCGCAAAAAGATTTTCAAGAGTTTGCTCATTCATAAAATAGTTTGCAAAAGAAACAATGATCAATATAAGCGCAATCAATGGTGTCCATTTACTCTTAGGTGAAGCAAAACGTAGATTTGATCTCTGTTCGAAGAAAATATAGATCATATAAATGAACAAAACGACTGAGATACCCAATAATAACAATAATGCAGGCCCGACATTTTCCATATACAAAACTCCTTTTTTATTCATTTTATCAGTAAACTGAAAAAAAGTGAATCTTTTTAAAAAAGGAATCCTACGATTCCTTTTCCCTTCTTAATCGTGATATTCTCCGCGGTCCCATTTCTCCAAGAACTCATCGAAGAAATGATCATCACCATTGTAGTCCGTACGATCGATCAATGCGTCGATCTTCG
>CBCTZR010000019.1:0-33035 GCA_965151435.1 uncultured Merdibacter sp.
AATACATTCAAAGCTCTTTTTTTATTTTTGTCCTTGACAACGGTACCACTTTAAAGATAGACGACATTCTTTTTATTTAAGGCTCCAAGAACTATAATTTTTACTGTGGAATTGTTCCATTTGATACCGTTAGGGTTGATAAAGATGCTCATCATTGTCTTTTTCGCGATAAAATCCATTGCGTGAGGAATCGCGTATTTATCTTCAATGTTCGTCGAGTCGATCGCTTCTCTTACAAACACCGATGATTTGAATCGATGATCGACGATCTTATCTTTTTCCAGTTCATTGCATAGCAAATCTAGAACAGCATACTGTTCATTTAATTCTTTATTACAGTAAAAGTATTTTTCATTGAAATACATTTTAAACAATAATTCGAACTGTCTTTTCTTTTTGTTTTCCATCGAATGATTGGCATAATCTTGTATTTCTTTTACATCGTTTGGCGTCAATAGCGGAGTGATCACGCAAGTGTTGATTGGCATAAAGACGTTCTTATTCAAAGAAATTAAAAAATCGTATTCTTTCAGATCTTCTACGGATAAACTTGGCAGAAACGCAGTGATTGTACATGCATAAGGAATGTAGGACTTTATCTTCTCTATGAACGGTTGCAAAGTGAGATAGTTACCCAGATCGACAAGGATGTTCAGTTTATAATTGTTAAAATCTTGATTGATTGCCTCTTCAATGGCAAAACCGATATGCATCGATATCAAAGCAATCTCATGTTCATTGATGTTGATCTGGAATCTTCGTGAAATCTCATTAGCAAGGTCTACAGCAATATCATAGATGAAGAAACAAGAGTCTTTGATCGAAAGTCCTCCATTGGATTGAATTTGATTTTGGTTTTTACAGCGAACGATCATATTTTGGATATGAAGGGAAAAAGGACCGATAAAATTAGAAATATCGATTTGTAATGAGTACTTTTTAAAGGAATTCTTCGTAATCTGTTCAATTTCTTTTTCTATATTTTCTAAACTATAGGTCGAATCATTTTTGATGATTCCGGCAAGACATAAATAGATGATGTCTGTTTTGTCAATCGCTGTTTTATTTGCCATGCGATTGATATCACGCGCAACTGCATAGATGGTCTCATCGAAAGAGTCATTGTTGACACTTTTGTTTACAAAATCGAAATTCAAGGCTGTGTAAATATTCAACAACAGAATGTTTGAATAGAACTCGGAAATGATGAGCTTATGTTATTTAAGACTTGTTGGAAAACGACAATAATTTCATTTACGTTGATATTTGTAAAATATTTCTCAAACTTGGATACATCATAAAAATTTGATCCAACTTCATCCAGTACCAAATGGACATATAGATTGCGTTTATCTTGACTGGCACCACTGATTGAGAGGTTTTGTTTCTAGCGACTGATTTTCAAATTATATTTCTCTAATGTTTCTTTCAACGTATGGAGACGGTTGTTCAGCGTAGATTCAGATACACATAGTTTATCAGCTAGATCATAAAAATTGATATACGCTTCATTTAGAAGAAGAAATAGGATGTGACTAGCATCATCTTCTTCACTGCTCGATACGATTGGTATCTGTGACAAGATATCTTCAAAGGTGTAATCGAAGGAATATCCTTTAGGACCAGGTGTGATCATAGGGGCGTTGCAGACTTTATTGATGTTTTTAATATCGTTTCGAATGGTTTTTTCAGACACGCTGAAAATAGTAGAA
Organism: uncultured Merdibacter sp.; assembly: GCA_965151435.1. GTDB lineage: Bacteria > Bacillota_I > Bacilli_A > Erysipelotrichales > Erysipelotrichaceae > Merdibacter. The sequence continues at coordinate 1,713 of CBCTZR010000019.1, forward strand.
AGCGCTTTTGCCGATGCGATCTCTTTAGAAAACGGGTAAAAGATAATTTGTCTTTCGCGATCAGACAATTGCAACATAACGTCTCATCCCCATTCTACTTATCATTATATGAAAAATAATGAAAAATTTCGAATAAAAAAAATTTCCAGTCGGACTGGTAAAAAATTACATGAAAGAGGAAAAGCGAAGTTGATATAGTTTATGTGAAAGGAGGACAGATTGTGGGAAAGGAAGAGATACAGCAAAAGGCATTTGAGATCATATCGTATGCTGGAGATGCAATGGATCAGTTCTATCAGGTAATTCTTGATTACAAGCATCACGATCTGAAATCAGCAGCCGAAAAATACCAAAAGGGGAAGGAATATTTACAAAAAACACATTTGATTCAGACGCAGCTAATTCAATGTGAGATAGATGAAGAGGAATTACCATACAGTCTACTCATGACACACGCACAAGATCATTTGAACAGTGCGATCAATTGGCAGCGGATGGTCACACTTCTGTTAGACGAAGACTAGAGAAAGAAGGGATTGATTATGTCTTCATTTTTAAATGGAATTTTTAAATATTGTCGAGAAATTCATTAGCCCAATTGCGGGTAAGGTCGCAAGCAATAAGCACCTTCAAATCATAGCAGCTTCATTTATGAGCATTTTGGCAATTATCATGATTGGATTTTTTGTTTTGATCGTCTCTGCTCCATTCCTGGATTACACAACGATGGATCCATCGAATTTCTTCTATGGTTTCTTTAAGGCATGGGCAGATTTCAGTACGGGATTCGGAAATGATCTGAATTTCTTATTCAATGTCACTTTAGGAAGCCAAGGTTTATGGATTGCGATTGCTATTGCCTATGTAACGGCAAAAAGGAGAGATCTGCATCTATTAAATTCAATCATCGTCATTTTTGTTTCATTCTTGATCGTTAATGGCGAACTGATCGATTGGAACTGGTCATCTGCGTACTTTGGAGGTACAGGATTGTTCTCCTCTATCATCGTGTCCTTTTTAGCTATTGATCTCTATACGTATTTATCAAATAAAAAATTTGGGTTTATCAAATTCCCAGACAGCGTTCCGGAAGTATTATCTTCTTCGATTGGAACATTGGTTCCTATGGCAACCATCTTCTTGCTCATGTCAATCATTCGATTCGTATTTAATTCAGTGATCGGCATTGCCTTTCCATTTCTGATCATGTCTTTGGGAACGAATCTGAATATGGCTGTAGATACGATTTGGGGAATGTCGCTTGCTTCAACGCTCTCTCAGATCGGTTGGTGGTTCGGAATTCACAGCAGTGCGATTCTTTCGGTTGTCACACCTTCATTGGAGGCTAACAATTTAGCGAATATCACTGCGTTTGCAAACGGTACAGCGTTGAGCGATCTGCCGACGATCGTTAACAGCACGTTCTATTATACATATGTTACGATCGGTGGCGGTGGAGCTACCTTTGGTCTGGTACTGTTGATGTTGAAGAGCAGATCTGAATAGATCAAGACCATTGGAAAATTATCCATTGTTCCTGCCTTCTTTGGTATTAATGAGCCTGTTTTATTCGGTCTGCCGATCGTATTGAATCCAATTTTCCTGATTCCGTTCTTGTTGAGTCATGTGGTGAATATCATTATTGTTTATTTTGCGATGTCGCTTAATTTGATGAATAAAGTCGTCATGTCTTTGAGTGCGCAAACACCGATCGGAATCAGCAACGTTTTAGGAAATCTGGATTTCCGTTCGCTCATATTCTTAGTAATCTGTATCGTTGTCGATATTGTTCTCTATTATCCGTTCTTCAAGATGTTTGAAAAGGAAAAAGTAGAAGAAGAACGCGCACTAGCGGCTGAAGCAGCACTGGAAGGATAGGAAAAGATAATGGAAAAAGTAAAAGTATTGTTAGCATGTCAAAATGGCATGAGCACAGGAATTATCAAGAAAAAGATTCAAGAAGAAGCTGTAAAAAACAATGTGGAATTGGTAATCAATGCAGTTGGATTGGATGAAGTGAAAAAAGAAGCTGGGAACTATGGTATGGTTTTGTTAGCTCCACAGATCCGATATGCCTATAAATCCATAGCAAAAGATTTGGAAGGTATCACCAACTACATGTTGATTGATTCAGTGGATTTTGGAAAAATGGACGGTGCTTCTGTCTATCATAAGTTCATGAAAATATTAGAAAAATAGGAGTGAAGACGATGCTCAAGCAAGTTCTGGAAATCATAGATATCATCGATAGAGGAAATGTCTGCGGGAAGGACATCGTGCAGCTTTTTTCAGGATATCAAAATGTGACAGCAACGTGGGAAACGGTGGCCGGAGAAAGTGGAACTACAGATTTTGTAAAGATCGTGGTTCGCGGAAAAAATGGAAAATCTTCTGGTGGTGCTTCTCCAACCCTTGGCGTGATCGGACGTCTGGGTGGTATTGGGGCAAGACCATCCCATATAGGTATGGTTTCTGATGCGGACGGAGCAGTTTCTGCATTATCTGTTGCATTAAAGCTGGCGCAGATGACCCTTTATGAAGATCGATTAGAGGGGGATGTGATCATTACGACACATATCTGTCCAAATGCGCCAAGCGAGCCACATTTTCCTGTTGATTTTATGGGGTCCCCAGTGGATATGGAACAAATGAATACGTATGAAGTGGCTGCTGAAGCAGATGGCTTTTTGACGATCGATACGACAAAAGGAAATGATGTGATTACTCACAAAGGGTATTCTATTTCGCCAACGGTCAAAGAGGGCTATATCTTAAGAGTATCGCAGGATCTATTAGATATAATGAAGATATGCTCAGGGATCGCACCTTCTACATTCCCGTTATCCCTTTTGGATATTACGCCTTACTCAAATAATTTATATCATATCAACAGCATCTTACAGCCTAGTACAGCGACAAATGCACCTGTTGTCGGCGTAGCGATCACCACGCAAACCGTTGTACCTGGATGTGCGACAGGAGCAAGTCATGAGGTTGATATCTGTGAGGCATCCCGATTTGTCGTGGAAGTCGCTAAACAGTTTACAGCAGGGAAATTAGCGTTTTATGATAAGGAAGAATTTGCAAAGCTTTTGCAATTATATGGTCCGATGAATAAATTTCAGACAGGAGGAAGCATATAGCTTCTTCCTTGCTGTTTTGATGATATGGTCTATGTGAGTTTATCATTGATCGCTTTTTTGACCTGCTTGGTGACCCCTATGCTGTTTCTGCGTGCTTTGATCAAGACAAATGTACTGTATCCGCGTTATATCTTGTTAGGCGTAGGAGTATATTTATTGCTGCATGTCTTGTTGTATCCGATCGCCTATACGATTGCTCCTTTGCAGGAACAACTGTATTTGAAACTCGTCTATGATGTTACATATTTTGCCTTAATCGGTTTGTTGATCAAGAAATTTTTGTATACACGTACTGTTATAAAGATGGATGTGATCGAGAATATAGGCTATGGGGAAGCATTTGCTGAAACACTTCTATTGCTTCTTCCCAATTTGCTCAGTTTATTCATCTGGTACTTTACGTTCTATTTTGGAAATGTAGAGCAGTTTTATGCTGGTACGTTGAGCAGTGCGCAAATACAGGAAACAGCAGAGGTTTATCAAAATATTTCGTTTTTTTACTTGATCTATATGATCTTGTTGATTCCATCGCTCTTTCTGTTTCAAACGTATATAGCAAAGCACATCCAACACTCATTCATGCGCTTGTTGTGCATTTCCTTATTGTTTTATTTCAATTATATCGTTCTTCCGCTTGTCAATTACGGCTTTGGCTGTCTCTTCTTTATCGTATGCCTTGGATGGTATGTTTACCAAGAGGACAAGAGAGGCGAAAGACAACTTGACCCTTCTTTGAACGATCAAACGATTTTGATAAAAAGCTGTATAAACCAAATGATAGATTATGAGGTGTTTGTATGAAAGTACTGGTTGCTCATTTTACTGCGGAATGCAATGAACATATTTCGCACCATGTGCAATGGGATGAATTTCAAGTGTTATATGGGGAGGACTGCCTTGATGCAATGCATGTTCGTGAGATTTTTGAACGGCAGCATATCGAGCTCATCCCGTCGATTTACGCTGCGATCAATCCGAATGGAATGATCGAACAAGAGGCATTTACGAAAATAGCGAAGACGATTCTCGATGCGATCCGCAACAATGTACAGGAGTTAGATGGCATTTATTTACAGTTCCACGGAGCCAGCGGTGTTGTTGGCTTAGATGAAGTTTCGGGGGAACACTATCTTTTAAGAGAAATCAGGAAGATCGTAGGTGTTCATATGCCGATTGCCATGGTGATGGATCCCCATGGGAATATTACTGCAGAATTGTGTTCGTATTTGAACATCGTTCGCTGTTATCGGGAATCCCCGCATTTTGATGCGGAGGAAACAGAAAAGATCGTTGCTGAAAAACTGGTAGACTTATTGCAAGATCGACGCGTGATGCATCCGATCATCTTCAAGCTTCCGATCATGGTGGGCGGTGAGCGAAGCGTTTCTGCAAATGAGCCAGTACGCACGATCAATGCGTTGTTAGATAAAGCAGAAGAAGATCCAAGGGTATTCTCTTGTTCTTATCATGTAGGCTATATTCGTCATGATGATAAACTGGGGGCGGCTGTCGTGGTAATACCGAATCATTCTTACGATGCGGCATATTGCGGCGAAATAGCTGAGAAAATCGCTGCTTATGCATGGGATCATCGTGAGGAATTCCAATTCTTTGGAAACTATGACGAGCCAAAGCAAGCAGTGGAGCGGGCGATTGCCGAAGGGAAAAAGACGACAGTCATCACCGATTCCGGGGATAATTGCGGAGCCGGTGGATATGGACAGAATACGATTCTGTTAAAAGAGATCCTTCAATCGAAAACGACGAAGAAAGTATTGATTGCCGGAATCAATGATTGTCAAGCGTTTACCTTTGTTTCGCAACATGCGATTGGCGATACGTTTGAATTATCGCTGAGAATCAACGAAGATGAAAACAGTTCTCCAGTGACGATGCAAGTGCGTTTGATGGAGATTGGAAGATCCAAACATAGTTTTGGTAATGATAAAGAATTGGGGAATGCGTATGTAATCCGCATCATGGATACACTGATCGATGTCATCGTATTAAACCAGAATATACAATATGGAACGATGGAACAGTTTGAAGCTGCCGGAGTACGATTCCATGATTATGATATCGTCGTCGTAAAAATGGGCTATCTGGATACATATTTAATACCCGAAACTGCTTATCACATCATGGCTTTAACAGATGGACCAACGATACAGCGTTCGGGAAAGATACCATTTAAAAAGATCTTTCGCCCGATGTGGCCGATTGATGATGAAAAAGAACTTCAGTATATTGAATGTTCTATATAAAGAAAAGAATGCCATCGCAATGAAGGCATTCTTTTTTCATGAAGGTCGTTGGTCTAATTCTCTTTAAGATCAAAGATCGTCTGGATCCATGAGGTCCATCCTCTTTGATAAAGATGAGTGATCGCATCGATGCCTTCGCTGCGATAACAGTCGTCGATGTAGAAAAGAGCTGCTGTTGCAGGGAATTGATCCCAAAGAGATAGCTTTGGAAGAGAAGTTAGAATAGCGTTCTGCAAAGAAACAGAAGTGACTTCGAAGGCATTTAATAGAGAACCGAACGCTTTTTCTTTTTGTTGCTCGTAATGATCGTCATGGAAACGATAGTGATCTGCATCACTGTTCCATGATAAGTAATATGCAAATCCTTCGATAAAGCTTAGATGATTTAAATGCGCAGTATAGCTACTATTCAATGGAAGTGGATAATCGGTTAAGAGCAGTGTTTTTGCGATCTCATAGTGAAGCGTATGGAGAAGCAGGTACATCATCTGCGAAACGATCGGTGTCATATTTGCACATTGAATCAGATCAAAAACTAAATAGCTCTTATCTTTCATGGTCACTTTGCGATAGAAAGTATTCGAACCGACGATCAACTGGATCACAAAATTGGAAAGATTGGAATGGATCGATGGAAACAGCTGATAAAAGAGAGGGGCGTTGTAAGTAGGAAAAGAAGAGAAGGTACAAACTGCTTGTCTTTTCAGTTCTTCTACAACTTCCTTGCGCCGTTGGTCTGCTTTTGGTTCGTTTGAAAAGAGCCAGGCGTCTTCTTTTGTGCAAAGAGGTTTTCCCTGAAGATAATTATCAATGATTGTTGTTTGTATTTCCATGTTATCACCTAGGAGTATTATATAAGCGAATGGAAAAAAAGCAAAGTGAAGTGAAAAAGCAAAATGGATAAAAAGCAGAGAAAAGACAGATACTATGCGCGAGGTGATTGAGAATGCAGCGTTCGACGATGATCAAGATCATTTTAGGAATGATCAGTCTCGTGCTGTTTTTATGGGTGATGATCGAATTGCCAAAAACAGATGACCCGGTGTTTGAATTAGAGAGCGAACCAGTACTAGCACAAGCGGATCAGGGAAAGAAAGTGATGTATCTGACCTTTGATGATGGACCTAGCCAGCATACAGAAGCAATTTTAAAGATCCTGGAAGAAGCCGATGCAAAAGCAACCTTCTTCGTTACCAATGAATTTCCCGATTATGTCTCTTTAATGAAAGAGGAGCAAAAACAAGGACATGCGATCGGAGTGCATACGTATTCGCATGTTTATGCACAGATTTATCAAAGCAGTGATGCATATTTCGAAGATGTTGAAAAAATGCAGGCAGTCATTCAGGAACAAACGGGATCTAGAAGCAAGATCCTGCGTTTTCCTGGAGGGACCAGCAACACGATCTCGCGCAGTTATTGTACTGGAATCATGAGCGAATTAAGTACGATGGCTTTACAAAAAGGATATGAATACTATGATTGGAACGCGACCAATGGAGATGGAGATACCGGACGAAGCGCAGAGGAATTGATCGAGACAGCAAAAAAGGAAATTGGTACACAGGATGTCGTCATGTTATTGATGCATGATGGCGGTGGAAATGGTGAAACGGTGAAGGCATTACCGGAGATTTTAAGCTATTGTAAGGAACAAGGATATGAATTTCGCGTAATCGATGATTCAACGCCGCAATTTCATCATCACATCAACAATTAAAAACGGCCATTGGCCGTTTTCTATTGTTTGGCATATTCAACGCGAATGTGTTTATTTTTAATCGTTCGGTTTTGGAGTTCTTCGAAAGCAAGAGTCCCTTTTCCGTTTAAAATGTCTACATAACTGTTGTGTTCCTGTACCTTGATGACACCGATATCTTCCTTTGTGATACCATCGATCGAACACAGGGCTCCTAGCAGATCCCCAGGTCGTATCTTTTTGCTCTTCCCGGCAAAGATGCAAAGCTTCGTGACATTTGCAAACAGGAGATCTTCCCGTTGTTCTTTCTTTTTTAAAGGAATTCGCAATGCATCGAGTGAATACGTTTTGGAAAAAACTGCTTTACTTAGGGAAAGGGAAGGGAAAGCTTGTTGTAATTGTTCGAAGAGTGAGCGTTGTCCTTTCGTGAGGAAAGAGACAGCAAGTCCTTCTTTTTCCATGCGCGCTGTTCTTCCAACACGATGAATGTACGCTTGTATCGTCAATGGAAAATCATAATTGACGATGAGTGATACGTCAAAGATGTCTAATCCGCGGGCAGCAACGTTGCTGGCGACGAGAATGCGCATATTGCCATCTTTAAAATGTTGTAAAGAAGCAAAGCGTTCTTCCTGCGTTTGTTTACCATGCAAAGGGCAAGCAAGCAGCTGCAGAGATTGCAGTTGATCGGATAATGTCTGCGCCTGCTCGATCGTGTTGACAAAAATGATGCATCGTTGGATCGGGTGTGCTTGCAGAAGATCAAGCAAAGCAGAGAAACGCTGCGTTTCTTCCATGAGAAAGAATTGTTGATGAAGCTGTTGGGGGATTGTTTGTGCATCGTGCTGGATCCATTTTGCCGATGGGAAATGTTGATCGATAAAACATTTGATCTCCTCTGGAAACGTAGCAGATAGACAACACGTCTGTATTGAGTGTGGCAGTGTGGCCAGTATTTTTTCCAGCGTCGTCCGAAAACCGAGGTGAAACATCTCATCTGCTTCATCTAAGATGAGGCAGGAGATTTTGGAAAGATCGATCGTCTGTTCATTGATATGTTGTAACAATCGACCAGGTGTCGCAATGACCACATGTGTTCTTCGTTTTAGATCATCGCGCTGATCACGAAACGATTGTTTTCCAATCAGCATTTGATGATGCGTATGGAGATAGAGACCCAGGGAATCGAAGGTACGGGTGACTTGTTGTGCCAATTCACGCGTTGGTACAAGTATAAGCGCCTGGGGAGTAAATGATTCAAATGTGATGTTTTGTAATACTGGTAAAGCATAGGCAAGCGTTTTACCGCTTCCAGTCTTTGATTGAACGATGAGATCTTGATGTTGCAACAGGCGAGGGATGATCGCTTCCTGTATCGGGGTCAACGTCGTATACTGCATGGTCTGTAGCGCTTGTTGTAGCGCGGGAACAAATTCAATTTGATCAAAGTTCATAAAACATCCCTCCTTGCGCGAACAGTATATCATGAAAAGCAATATAAACAAAGCGTTCAATGAGAAACGCTAATGCGAATTGATAGCAGCTTTTTACAAGGTGTGCTACAATGCAGGCAGAGGTGAAAATAATGGCAGTATTGATTTGGTATCCAAAATGTTCTACTTGTCAAAAAGCGAAGAAAAAGTTGGATGAGCTGCATGTGCCGGTTGAAACACGACATATCGTAGAAGAGACGCCGACGCTTCAAGAGTTGCAGGATTGGATCAAGTTAGGAAATTTAGAGCTGAAACAGCTCTATAACGTATCAGGGCAGCTTTATAAAGAGCTGAACATGAAAGAAAAGCGTAAAGAGATGAGCGAGGAAGAGCAATTGCAAATGCTCAGCATGAACGGTATGCTGTTGAAACGACCGATCTTGGTAGGAAAAAATCAGGTGTTGGTAGGTTATCGGGAAAGCGCATATGAAGCATTTGCCAAAAATGAACAATAAGACCGAATCAGCGTTCGGTCTTTTCTTTTCACATTAGGAATTGATGGTAATTTTGAATGATCTGTTTGCTGAAGGCTTCCGGATCTTCACCGCGTAATTCGCATAGCTTTGCAAACGTGAATTGAACGTACATCGGTTCATTCTCTTTTCCACGATGGGGAACCGGTGTGAGATAAGGACAATCCGTTTCGGTCAGTATGCGATCTGCTGGGATCGCTTTTGCTACTTCTGGCAAAGCACGGGCATTTTTAAATGTTAAAGGACCAGCGAATGAAATGTAAGCACCCATGCGAACTGCTTCTAATGCGGTTTCCACACTGCCGCTGAAACAATGCATGACAAAGGATGTCTTGGCATGTTCCTTTAAGATTTGCATACAGTCAAATGTCGCATCACGCATATGGATGCTGACGGGCAGACCGTACGTCTGAGCAATGTGCAGCTGACGGATCAAAGCTTTTTGTTGTTTTTCCTTATCTGTGTCTTCATAATGATAATCCAAACCGATTTCACCGATCACATCGATTGCCTGTTGTTTGCACAACTCTTCTAAATCCAGATAATCTTCTTCTTGAAGATCATACGTATCACATGGATAAAAACCATAGGCAATGCGAAGGAAAGGGTATTGTTTTTTTAATTGAAAAGCACGTTGAAACTCTTCTTTCTGACAACAGATGACCAATAGTTCGATCACACCATGTTTTTTGCAGTTATCCAAGATTTCTTCGATCCGACCATAGAGACGATCAAAAGTGATATGACAATGAGAATCAATATATTGCATTGGTTACCTCCTCTTTATTTTCCTAAACAGAAGTTGGTAAAGAGCGTATCGAGCAGATCTTCACGATGCATTTCCCCTAGAATTTCTTTTAACGCTGTATAAGCTTCCTGTAAATCAATTTCCGCTAATTCTAATTCCAAACCACTGTTCATCGCATCCATCGCATGAATCATGGCTTCATACGCTTTTCGCATCAAGGCGATCTGTCGTTCGTTTGCCAAGCTAGGTTCTTTTGCTGCGATGCAATGTTCGTTGAATAACCGATGGATCTCATCAATCAATGGCTGAATTTGCTGTTTTGCTGCACAGATTTGAATTCCATCAATGCCAGTATCGCAAAGATCGCTTTTATTATAGACGACGATGCGGGTCTTATTTTCACTTTCTTTTAATAAACGGTAGTCTTCCTCTTGTAAAGGAGCACTTCCATCTAAAACGAGAATGACAAGCTGCGCTTCTTCCATGATCTGATAGCTTTTCTCGATTCCCATCTGTTCGATGCGATCTTTTGTATCACGGATGCCTGCTGTATCGATCAAATTGAGTTGCAGTCCACCTTCTAAACGTATATGACCTTCTACGATATCACGTGTTGTCCCTGCAATATCCGTAACGATTGCTTTCTCTTCTTCCAATAGGGCATTTAGCAGAGAGCTTTTTCCTACGTTGGGACGTCCGATGATCGCCGTTTTGATTCCTTCACGAATGATCTGTCCGCTGTTTGCACGTTTTAGGATCGCTTCGATCGATCGTAACCACTGACTCGCTTTTGGCAATAATTTTTCCTGTGTGATTTCTTCAATATCTTCATATTCTGGATAATCGATGTTGACTTCGATATTGGCGATCATATCCAGCAAGTCATTCAATAAAGGATCTAACAGCTTTTTGACACTGCCGCGAATACCGTACATCGCTAAGCGGGCATTTTCTCTGGTATCAGCTTGGATCATATCATTGATTGCTTCTGCCTGTGTCAGGTCGATCCGACCGTTTAAGAATGCGCGCTGCGTAAATTCACCGGGTTTAGCTATTCGTGCACCCTGTGAGAGAAGAAGCTGAAGGATCAAACGGGTGATGTAACGTCCGCCATGACAGTTGATTTCTACGATATCTTCCCGCGTATATGTACGCGGTGCTTTGAATATGGAAACGAGTACTTCATCGACGCGTTCTTTCGACAGGGGATCGATGATGTAGCCATAAGTGATCGTATGGGTTGCCTTGTCATGTAAAGGCTGACTGAAAATTTTTTCGGCAATAGAAATCGCCTCTTCTCCGCTGATGCGAACGATCGAAATCGCACCATCTTGCGCAGCGGTGGAAATAGCGGCAATCGTATCAAATAACATGGCGATACCTCCTCTTGTTCATGTGTATTATTGTATCATATTTCGCAGAAAGCGACATCCGTTCCTGAATATGCAAAACCAGAAATGTGTTATAATGGTTGAAAGAAAAAACAGGATTGCATGAAAGCATGATTGAAGAATATGAAAGGATGAATCAGTATGACGATCGTTTATGAGAAAAATCAGTTAGAAGAAGTGATCGAACAGATAAAACAAGGAAAAGTCATCGCTTTTCCTACAGATACTGTTTATGGATTAGGTGTTCGCTATTTTGATGAAAATGCGTTGAATCGCTTAAAAGAAGCAAAAGGACGACCAGAAGATAAACCGATTCCAACGATGGTCGCAAATCGGGAACAGTTGGCAATGGTTGCGGAAATAACACCGGCGATCACTGCCATCACGGAGGCGTTTTTGCCCGGCGCATTGACTTTGGTCATGAAGAAAAAACAAGAAGTGCCCGCTTATGTGACAAATCACCTGGATACGATCGGCGTACGTATGCCAAATGATCCATTTGTCTTGGCATTGATCGAGGGCAGCGGTGCCCCCATGCTTGTAACCAGTGCAAATTTAAGCGGTGAAGCGACAGGAACAACTTTTGAACAAGTAATGGAACAGTTGGATGGGCGGATCGACGGCATTGTGAAAGGCGAGTGCGGATGTCTGAGTGCCAGCACGATCATCGATGTGACCGGTTCACAGATAAAGGTATTAAGAGAGGGACCAATCACAAAAGAAGCGATTGAACGTGTATTACCAAAGTGAAAAAGGTTCGATGCGGTATCTGCATTTGACAAAGCTTAGAGAAAAGAGTAGGATATAGGAGAACAAAAAACTTCAGGGTCGGGTGCAATTCCCAATCGGCGGTCATACTCCGCGAGCCGAGAGGCAGGAACCGGTGCGATTCCGGTAGCGACAGTAAAAGTCTGGATGGAAGAAGGTTTTTTTGAAATTCTTTTTATCGTAAATCCTGAGAGGTTTTTGTGATCATCCTCTCTTTTTTATTGGAAAGAGAGGTGCTGATGGAAAAGGAGGAATTGATATGTCAGCAAAAACAATGGTCTCATCGAAAACATCTCGTGTTCAGTGGATCGCAAAGGTGTCGATCATGGGGGCGCTAGCTTTTATTCTGATGCTGTTTGAGATCTCTTTGCCGTTTGCGCCGTCATTTTACAAACTCGGATTTGATGAAGTGATCGTCATGCTGGGAGGCTTTGCGTTGGGACCGCTGGCGGGAGCAGCGATCGAAGTATTAAAAATCGTGTTAAATGTATGTTTTCAAGGAACCGATACAGCTTTTGTCGGAGAGCTTTCCAATCTGTTGATCGGTTTATCGCTAGTGATTCCAAGCGCTTATTTCTACAAATACCATAAAACGCTGAAGGGCGCCTTGATCTCATTGGTCATCGGTGTCGTATCTATGGCATTGATCGGATGTTTAGCAAATTATTTCATCGCTTTGCCTGCATATTCTTATTTCTATGGCTTACCGATGGAAGTGATCGTAGGGATGGGAACAGCCATCTTCCCATTGGTAAAAGATACATTTACCTTCGTGTTGTTCATGACGCTTCCTTTTAATATCGTAAAAGGTGTTGTTGTCGCATTGGTAACGGTTGCTTTATACAAACGCGTTTCACCATTACTGCATCGGTAATGCATTTGAAGGCAACGTATTTTAAACAAAGACATTGATGTGTTAAAGCTGATGTTTACCCCTCTTAGACAATAGGAGGGGTATTTTTTGTAAACCAAAAGTATTTGGAAAGAGGGAAAACAGCATTTAGAAAAGAAAATGAAATTATTTTTTAAATCGCATGTTCCTATTGAGCGGAAGGTGTCGCATGTTCCTATTGAGCGGAAGGTTGACAAATAAAAGGAAAATAGGTAAAATTGTGTCGCAAATATATAAGAGATGAAGAAGGATATAGTAGCAGATGCAGAAGTGCAAAGAGAGTTTTCGCTAGCTGAGAAGAAAACCATGGAGCATTGTTGGCGAATAAAAGATCTGGAGTCGAAACGTGAAGCTCGCGGGATATGAGCGGCTATGTATATAGTCACTAAGATGAATGGAGCGATCCGTTCATGAATTAGGGTGGTACCACGATGATGCTCTCTCGTCCCTATCGGATGAGAGTTTTTTTATGGAAATAAAGGAGGAGCATTATGGAAAAACTGACAGAACAAGAAGTCATTCGTCGTCAGAAAATGGAAGAGCTGCGTGCACACGGTATTGATCCTTTTGGACATGCTTATCAGAGAACACATCGTTCAGGGGATATCCGTAGAGAATTTGGTGAATGCACAAAGGAAGAATTGGAAGAAAAACAGGTGAACGTCAAGATTGCTGGTCGCATTATGACGAAACGTCGCCAAGGGAAAGCAGGCTTCATGCATATTCAAGATCTGGATGGACAGATTCAGATCTATGTGCGCAAAGATGAAATTGGTGAGGAAGCTTATGAATTATTCAAGAAGAGCGATATGGGTGATATCGTTGGTATCGAAGGTATTATCATGCGCACCAACCATGGCGAATTAAGCGTACGTGCAAAGGTTTATACTCATCTTACAAAAGCGTTGCGCCCATTACCTGAAAAGTTTCATGGCTTGACGGACAAAGAAGAGCGTTTCCGTCGTCGTTATGTCGATTTGATCATGAATGAAGAGGCAAAACGTATTGCTTTGACACGTCCACGCATCATCCGTGCCATTCAGCGTTATTTGGATGGACAGGGATTGGTCGAAGTAGAAACACCGGTCTTACAGCCAATCTTGGGCGGTGCGGCTGCTCGTCCGTTCATTACACATCACAATACATTAAACATGCCGTTCTATCTGCGCATTGCGACGGAGCTGCCATTAAAGCGATTGATCGTTGGTGGCTTAGAAGGTGTTTATGAAATTGGTCGTCTATTCCGCAATGAAGGAATGGATGCGACACACAACCCAGAATTTACGACCGTAGAAGCTTACGTTGCGTATTCCGATCTGCAGGGGATGATGGATCTCATCGAAGGTCTATTGGAATATGTGGCAACGGAAGTCTGCGGTACAACGGAAATCGAATATCAGGGAAAACAGATTTCTTTAAAAGCACCATTCAAACGTCTGCATATGGTAGATGCGATCAAAGACGCTTGCGGTGTTGACTTCTGGAAAGAGATGAGCTATGAAGAAGCTTGTGCAATTGCCAAAGAACATGGCATTGAAGTAGAGAAGAAACATAATAGCGTTGGTCATATCATCAACTTATTCTTTGAAAAATACGTAGAGGAAACATTGATCCAGCCAACGTACCTGTATGGACATCCAGTATCTATTTCGCCACTAGCTAAGAAGAATGCAGAAGATCCTCGTTTTGCGGATCGTTATGAATTGTTCATCAATGGAAAAGAATATGCGAATGCATTCTCTGAGCTGAATGATCCGATCGATCAGCGTGAACGTTTTGAAAATCAGTTGAAACTGCGTGATCTCGGAGATGATGAGGCCAATGAGATGGATGTTGATTATGTGGAAGCATTGGAATATGGTCTTCCTCCGACTGGCGGTGTCGGTATGGGAATCGACCGTTTGGTTATGTTGTTGACAAACCAAGATACGATCCGCGAGGTTTTATTGTTTCCTCACATGAAACTGATCGGTGGCTCTAAAGGTGCTCAGAAGGCAGTAAAAGCACAGGAAAATATACCAGTGACATCTGTAAAAGAAATTGATTTTTCCAAGGTGGAAATTGAACCGTTATTCAAAGATATGGTCGATTTTGAGACGTTCTCCAAGTCTGATTTCAGAGCCGTAAAAGTAAAGGAATGTACGGCTGTGGAAAAGAGCAAAAAGCTGTTGAAATTCGTTCTGGATGATGGAACCGGGGAAGATCGTGTCATCTTAAGCGGTATCCATGAATACTATGAACCGGAAGAGTTAGTGGGCAAAACCCTGATCGCTATTGTGAATTTGCCGCCTCGCAAGATGATGGGCATCGATTCCTGCGGTATGATCATCTCTGCTGTTCATCAGGAAGATGGTCATGAAGGATTGAATCTGTTGATGGTTGATGATGCCATTCCAGCAGGTGCTAAACTGTACTAAGATCACGAGTGACAACGAAAAAAGAACCTGAAATAAGAAGTTAGAAAAAATAAACGCTCAGAAATGCATGCATTTTTGGGCGTTTTTCTTAAAGATGATCATGATAAAAAAATAGAAAAAGGGTTCTAGTACACCATTTTCATGTAAAATTATAAAGGCTCATAAGAAATTATGTGAATATAAGGAATCCTGATAGTATAGAATATATAATCTGTGAGGCTATGAATCATATGATCGAGGATTTATCTATAGATGTTGATAAGATCATTATTCATCATGAAGAGAATGTTGATCGGATATCTAGTAATATTAAATTGTCATCCTTTTGAAATCATCCTGATTTACTATTAATTTTGTAATTTATTAACCGATCCAATTGGATGAAAATCTTTACCGTTTGATAGATGGTGCAAAAGATGTGGAATGCTTACCTTCTAACAAGATAACCCCTAAATCAATACATTCATAGAATAGAAGATAATAAAAAAGAATAGATAGATAAGCTTTTTCATGATTATTTCGATATTGATACTCCATATAGAACATGAGATAATCAATTACAAATAAAAAGAACTCTTTTGTTTAAGTGAATTTCAATTGAAGCACAATGTTGTTTATTTGCTGTTCTTCCATTATAAAAAGAGTAGGTTTAGGGAAAACTGTGAGGAAAAAATGAAGGATTGTGGATCAAACGAAAAACTAGCAATCGGAATCTGTCTAGGTTTAGCAATAGGAACAGTTTTTGATAATCTTGGGATAGGTTTGGCTCTTGGAGTTGCCTTTGGGGCTGTCTGGGGTTCAATTGAGAAAAAAGATAAATAATAAGAACTTTATCTTTGAATTCTTAATGTTAATTTTCGTTGCTTGTTACAAACAAGTATTCTTAATACGATTTATATGTAAAAAGAAAGGGATGTTTTAACATGATAAACGAAAATATCAGATATTACCGTAAAAGAAAAGGTATCAGCCAAGAAGAAATGGCAGTAAAACTGCATGTTGTGAGACAAACTGTTTCTAAGTGGGAGTCAGGACTTTCTGTTCCAGACGCAGATATTCTTATTCATATTTCAGAGCTTTTAGAAGTTCCGGTTTATCAGTTATTAGATTTAAATGAAACAAGTGTAAAGGAAAATTCTTTGTCCAAAGAACTGGAAAGAGTAAATCAATTGCTCGTTGAGAAAAATAAAAAAGAAAATATCAGCAAGGAAGCCTATAAAAAAAGAAGTATGATCATTGCTCTTTCCTTTATATCTTTGATTCTTGCTCTAACAATAAACAATGAATTGTTATCCATTTTATCAATTGGCATTTGTTTGTTATTATCAATTTTGATATTGTATCGCAACTTAGCATTACTGACTTCTTTAACAACCAATGACATGAGAATACATGCTCTTCGTACTGCAACAATTTTCAATGTGTTCATTTTTCTTATATGTATGATCCTTTCTTTATTTATTGGTTTAGATTTCATTAAAATAAATGCAGAAGATGAGAAATTATTTGCAATGGCCATCGTCTCTTGCGTAATACTATTTAGTGGTATCATATCCCCTAAATTGCCATTTACCAAACATACTGGTCTACGCTTACCTTGGATCGTTCAAGATGAAGACACGTGGAATCTTGCTCATCGAATCATAGGATATATTTCGATTCCGATCGTTATCTTATATATTGCTGCTACACTTAGTATTGATAATTTTGAAGCAGTCACTTTATGTGCAATGATTGCTTGGATTGGGATTCCGGGTGTACTATCGTTGATATATTATTGTAAGAAATCAACAGGCCATATTTGAATTTATCTAATTCCATGTTCTTCTTGAACAAATGAACAGATTACTATTGACATAGACGTTACGTATACAATTACACTTCAGATAGAGGAGGATTTGTATCATGAAAATCAGTGATGTCATCAAAGAAGTGAATCTTAGTAAACGTGCAATCAAATATTATGAAGAAGAAGGTTTATTAGAAGTAGTGCGTAATCGCAATGGGTATCGAGACTATTCCAAAGAAAATATTGAAACTTTAAAAGAGATATCCATTTATCGAAAACTAGGATTATCCATTCAAGAAATCAAAGAATTAAAAAAAAATAAGGATGATGCAATACTCGTAGATATTTTAGAAAAGATGGAATCAGAATTAACTGAAAAATCAAAGGAAGTCGAGGCTTTACGAAAGTATATTCAAACAAAGAACGCTGATGAACTAGATCAACAGCTCGATTATCAAACGATTGCTGATGCAATCCAAGATGCGATTCCTGGCTTCATAGGGTTTTATTTTATCAATCATTTTCTTCCCTATCTCCAAATACAAATCGAAACTAAAGAACAACAGGAAGCATTTGATGCCATTATCAAATATTGGGATAACACAGAAATAAAATTACCCTTAAACTATAAAATTTCTGGTTATATGCTTTATAAATTCATACCTAAACCAACCATGAAAGATATGGTCAAAAAAATGGATCAAACCATTTTGGAATATACGCAAATAACACCTGAAAAATATGAGAAACTAAAGAAGCAGGTGTTGAATGGTGTGAAACTAAAAAACAGCTTTTTATATAAATATAGTCTGGCAGGAATAACGCAGCGGCGATTGATGAAAGAATTACAGGACAAGGGATATAATGACATATTTATTCCCAATATGATTAAGCTATCTCCAAAATATAAAGAGTATTATGATGCTTTACAAGCAGTGAACAAAAAAATATGTGAAGAACTGGGTTTGTATTATGATTCTAATTTTCAGCTTGTTATGAGAAAATAGGTTTTATAAATGTATATTATGTAATATATGATGTCTTTGTCATTTTAAACTCCTCTAGATCAAACTCATATTATAAGAAATGAAGAAAATGAAAATTAATGTTAATTTGATTGAATCAATCACAATGAAAGAGTATCATTCTCGATACGATCATTGTGTTTTTTTTTACTGATATATCAATGATTTGAATAGTAAAAATAAGCAGAATGCATTAGTAATCTTAATGACTTCAAAGCTTATTATCAAATTTTTTAAGATAAAGAGCTGCATGCAATGATTGAAATGGTATGAAGAAAGTGATTTGTATGATTCGATTTGCTTTTTTGACAGCAGATGACAGAAATTTTCACTGATCATTGCGGTAAAGAGATAGAACGGAGTTTTTAAATTTTTGCGCAATACTTCCTGGTTTTACATTGCAAAGCATATTGTCCCATAATACATGGATATGGTTTTCAAAATATCCGTCCTTTCTTTGTGTGTTCTGTATAAAGCAGATATAAGAAATCACACAATTATCGTTGTTTCTTCTTTTTGATTGAAATGAGTTTTGATGTTTAGAGTAAATCTGTAACAAAAAGTACGAAAGGAAATAGAGTGCATGCTAAGAATCGCTTAAAAATGTGGAATCGCACATTTTTAAGCGATTACATATTGACGTTTTGCGGTTTAAGATTAATAATAAGACTGTAAATGTGGTATCACAAGTTGCGATACAAAGTCACAAGACAGAATAATCTAAAGATAGAAGCGATATCAACAGGAATTCATAATCAAAAAAGTTATGAGCAGTAATCTTTTGATAAGTTGGATAGTTTTAACGCTTAATGTCTTTAGAAAGGGAGGTAAGAATCATATGCAGTTTCTATTGGCAAGTCATGGCAAATTTGCAGAAGAAGGACTTAAATCTGCAAAAATGATTTTTGGTGAGATACCAGAAAACTTTAAAGTTCTTTCATTAGAAGATGGAGGAGAAGGTATTGATGATTTTGAGACTAAAGCAATTTTGCTTGCAAAAGAATTACAAGAAGACAAAGTCTTGATTATGGCAGATTTATTTGGCGGTAGTCCATTTATGAAATTATTATCTGCTTTCAGAGATGTGGATTACAAATTAATCACTGGATTTAATTTAGCTATGATCATACAGGCATTTCAAGATAGTCAAACAGAGCGTACCTTAGATGAAGAATGTGAAGTATTAGAAGATTGTGGTAAGAACTTGGGTATTAAGATAGTGGAGAAAATTGTATAGGAAGGAGGGGGAAAGATGATAAAGGCATGTAGAGTAGACGATCGGCTGATACATGGTCAAGTTCAGACACAATGGATTGCTGAGTACAACATTAATCGAATCATCATTATAGATGATGCTGTTGCGAAGGATACTATCACTCTTCAGATATTAAAAATTGCAAAGCCTAACAATGTAGATTTAGTTGTATGCGATACAGAAAGAGCTATGGGCTTGATTGAAAAAGATGCAAAGCAGGCAAATGCACGTACATTCGTTATCTTTAAAACGATTACAACAGCCAATGTCATGATGAATAAAGGGTTGAAAATTACTGAATTAATTGTAGGCCCAACAAGTTCTAAAAAAGATGCTGTTCAAATGCAGAAAAACACCTATTTTACCCAAGAGGAAATTGACGCAGCAAAAAATTTGCTTTCAGGGGGAGTTGATGTTGAATTTCAATTACTACCATCTGAACCAAAAGTCAGTTTAAAAAAAGTACTAGAAAAAAATTAAGGAGGATTTATGGAAATTACATTATTTCAGGCAGTATTAATTACGCTGTTTGCAGTTTTTTCAAACTTAATGTTCCCATTATTGGGTGATATCGGTGGTTATTTTGGAATTGGTAGACCAATGGTAGCCGGTACTATTGTTGGTATCATTTTAGGAGATCCTGTAACAGGTATGTTGATTGGTGCTTCCTTAAATGCTGTTTATATGAATTCGCAAGCAGTAGGAAATGTAATGTCAACCGATGTTACGCTAGCTGGATATACAGCTACGACATTAGCGATGGCTGGCAGCAATGATACAGCAGTTGCTTTGGCATTATCAATCCCAATTGGATTATTAGGCGCGATGATTTTTACAGTTTACAATGGAGTGAATGTATTTGTTACACATAAATGTGATCAGTATGCTGCTCAGGGAAATTTAAAAATGATGTGGAATGTTGGTATTTGGGCACCATTGATCGTATTTAACGTTATTCGTTTTGCAACTGTATTCCTTGTTATTTACTATGGATCACAATTCACACCTATGATTGAAGCAATGATGCCAGCTCAGTTGACTGCAGCTATGGGTACGGTTGGCGGAATGCTTCCAGCAGTAGGTATGGCTCTATTGTTAAAAGTGATGATTACAAAGAAAAATCATTTCTGCTTCTTTTTATTCGGATTTGTTGCATATTCAGTATTAGGTATTTCATCAGTTCCACTGACAATCTTTGCAATCTGTATTTCGGTTGTCATTGATGAGGTAAAGCAACATAACTCTTCTGATTCAAGTGATGTTCAGCAATTAGAAAGCTTAGAGTAGGAGATTATAAATATGTCAGAAAATTATATAAAATTATCAA
The DNA here is from genome assembly GCA_965151435.1 of uncultured Merdibacter sp. Classification (GTDB taxonomy): domain Bacteria; phylum Bacillota_I; class Bacilli_A; order Erysipelotrichales; family Erysipelotrichaceae; genus Merdibacter. The sequence continues at coordinate 22,397 of CBCTZR010000019.1, forward strand.
AAAAAGACTTGAGAAAAACTTGGTTTACATGGATTACTTATTGCTGCTGTAGCAATAACTGGGAGCGTATGCAAAACTTAAATTTTGCTATTGCGATTGGTGAATCATTAAAGAAATTATATCCTAATGATAAAGATAAACTAGCAGAGCGATTAGTCAGCCACATGGAGTTTTTTAACACACAGCCAACAGTTGGATGTTCCATTTTAGGAATTGTTGCTGCTATGGAGGAAGAAAAAGCAAACGGTAAAGATGTTCCAAATGAGGCTATAGCAGGTATTAAATCTAGTATGATGGGTCCAGTAGCTGGTATTGGAGACTCCGTTATGAACTCATTGATTGAAATCGTTCTTATGAGTATTGCTATGAGTTTGGCATATCAAGGAAACCTATTAGGACCAGTATTGTATTTGATTACATGGATTCCGATTTCATTATTTATTTCTTGGCGTCTGTTACGTATGGGATATGAGCTAGGAGTTAATTCAATTTCACTGATGAGTGATAAAGCGATGTCTCGATTGGTAGAAGCTCTTACTGAAGTAGGATTGATTGTTATTGGTGGATTGACTGCAACTTATGTTGTTTTATCAACTCCTCTTCAGATTAATGTTGTTGATGCAGATCCAATTGTTGTACAGTCAGTGTTAAATAATATCTTGCCTGGTTTACTACCATTGTTATTGACTTTCTTCTGTTATTGGTTAATGACAAAGAAAAAGTTATCTGCAGTTTGGTTGATCGTTATTTTGTTTGTCGGTGGTACTGCCCTTTCATTATTAGGAATCTTTTAGTTAAGAGGTGTGTAAAATGAGAGTAGATTTTTATAAAGATGAATTAGAAATGGGAAAAGCGGAAGCTGAACATCTGGTAGACATTATCAATAGTAAAGAACATCCAGTGATTTGTGTTCCTGCAGGACAATCTTGCATTTGTATGTTCAATGAATTGGTGAAAATGTACAAAGAAGGAAAAGTTGATTTTGATAAAGTAAAATTTGTTGGATTAGATGAGTGGTATGATTGTAAACAATACGAGGGAACTGCACGTTGGATCCTGGATACAACCTTTTTGAATGAAATTAATTTAAATGAAGATAACTGTCGATTCTTTAATACGAACGCAGAAGATCCAGAAAAAGAGTGTCAAGAGGTTGAAAAATTCATTGAAGATAATGGCGGTCTAGATTATATCGCATTAGGTGTTGGAATGAACGGACATGTAGCTTTAAATGAACCTAGCGTAGATTTAACATTAGGAGCACATGTGAATACGTTGGCAGAAAAAACGAAAGAAGTTTCAGAGAAATATTTTGAAAATGGTATGCCTGATTTAAAGAAAGGCTTAACTTTGGGATATAAAAATATTTTTGAAGCAAGAGAAATCGTTGTATTTATAAACGGGGAAAGAAAAGTACCGATTTTTGAAAAATTCATGAAAACACCAGTAACAAACGAATTCCCAGTAACGAATATCAAGACATCCTCTAAGGCAAGAATGGTTGTTGATTTGGCAGCATCTAAAAATATTTATGTTGAATAAAGATATTGAAGAGCATAGTTTTATGCTCTTCAAATATCAAATGGAAAGAAGGGCGATGAATGGAAAATTTTGTTTTTTGTAATCCTGCAAAGATCTATTTTGGTAAAGAACAAGAAAATAATGTGGGTAAAATCGTAAGTGAATATTCTAAGAATATCTTGATGGTATATGGTAGAAATAGTATTAAGAAAAATGGAATATATGATCGAATCGTTACGTCTTTGAAAAATAAAGATATCGAAATAACTGAGCTGTCGGGGGTAGAAGGAAACCCTAAACTTGATTTGGTTTACAAAGGTATTGAATTATGCAAAGAAAAGAAAATTGATTTTATTTTGGCTGTTGGCGGAGGCAGTGTCTTAGATACGGCAAAAGGAATTTCCGTTGGTGCAGTTGTTGACCATGATGTCTGGGATTTCTATATGAAGAGAGTAGTTCCAGAGAAAGCTTTACCTGTAGGAACAATTTTGACGGTAGTAGGTGCAGGTTCTGAGATGAGCAACAGCAACGTAATTAGTAAACAAGATGAGAAACTAAAAAGAAGCTTTGATAACGCAGTGATCATTCCAAAGTTTTCAATTTTAAATCCAGAGTTAACTTATACGGTATCTCCATATCAGACGGCTTGTGGTTCTTTTGATGCACTTTCTCATTTGATGGAACGATATTTTACTCTTGTACATCATACGGATGTAACGGATCGTTTGTTAGAAGGGTTGATGAAGACTGTAATAGTATATACTCCGTTGGCAATGAAAAATCCAACAAATTATGATTATCGGGCTGAATTGATGTGGGCAGCTTGCTTAGCACAAAACGGTTTGCTAAATACTGGACGTGTTGGAGATTGGGGCTGTCATGCGATCGAACATGAATTGTCTGGCGAATTTGATATCCCACATGGGGAAGGATTAGCAATGATTACTTGTCAATGGATGAAATATGTTTACAAAAATGATATTTCTAGATTTGTTCAATTTGCTAGAAGAGTATTTGATGTTGATATGGATTCCGCTGAGGATGAAGAAGTTGCATTGGAAGGAATTGAAAGGTTACATCAATTTATCTTAAGGTTAAATTTAAAAGATAATGTCTCTTCTCTAAGTATTGATGATGAATTAGCAGATAAAATGGGTGAAAAAGCAACTTTAACTTCAAAGACAAGAGGAAGGTTTTTGAAGATGACTGCTGAAGATATTAGTAACGTAATCAAGAGTGCACGATAAATAAATGTCAAATACTAGGGAAGGAGCTCTATTCAATCAGACTCCTTCCCTTATTTTAAAAAAAAATACCAATAAAATGGGTTTTTGGTTGTATAATTAAAATATAATTTGATGAGGAATAATTTATGAATGAACAAAGAAAGGAATTTATATTAGAGCAATTAAGAGTAAATCGAAAAGTAAAAGCATCTACAATAGTAAAAAAATTTAATGTTTCAATGGAAACGGTTAGAAGAGATCTTGAAGAACTAGAAAATTTAGGATATTTAAGGAAAGTTTATGGGGGAGCGACTGTTGGGCGAATTTATGAACCTGAACAACCTTATACTGATCGTCAAGTAATTCGTTCGAAAGAAAAAAAGCTATTGCCAAGGCAGCAGTTGATTTGATCAATGATGGAGATGTTGTGTTTTTAGATGGAGGAACAACCATTTTAGAAATAGCCAAGGAGATCCATAAGAGAAATTTAAAAATTACGATTATAACAATTTCACTTCATGTGGCTGAAATTATAAATAGATGTGCAAATACAGAAGTGATATTTTTAGGTGGATTGTTACATAAAGAGGAAGATATAACATCTGGCGTTATGTGTTTAAATAACCTAAAAATATTTCATGCACAAAAGGCGATCATAGGAGTAGCTAGCATTACAGAATCTAATGGAATAACAGATTATAGCTTTGATGCGACGATGATAAAAAGGCAGATGATCGATCAATCAGACACATCTATCTTTGTTGCCGATTATAGTAAATTTAATAAAGGTGTAATTTATACTGTTGCCGAGCTGGATGATGTTGACATTATAATAACAGCGTCAAATACATGTGACGCAGATATCCAAATGTGTCAAAATCATGGTATTGATGTAATTATTGCACCAATAGAATAGTTGAAAGATCATATAAATTATTTGGTATTTATATTAATTGCCTTGCATGAGGCTTTTCGTTGAAGAAGAGCTTTATCACCTTTAAGTTATGATCCTATATACGACTTTAACAATGTTAAGAAAATCGACCGTAAGATAACTACAGAATATATGATTGATGAATAAGAAAAGATAGGTATCTAGCATTTTGGGCCTATTTCTTTAGGAATTGGATACATCGCATGGTGCTTCCCTAAATTTGGAGGCATCTTTTTTTCTGCATTCCTTGAATGTTTCCATAGTTTATATCTTCTTGTACAGTTTCAGGACAATCAAGAATTAATTTGCATTTAATTTGATATTCATAATTCAGCTCATATTTGAGCGTTCTAAAGAATGTATCAATGAGACAATTATCAAAGCAGTTTTCATTTCTTGGCAATGATTGATTGATGTCAATCTCTATTAAAATATATCTAATTTGTGTTCGTATCTAAAAAAGAAGAAATATACACATATCTTATTTTATCATGGTGTTTATTGTAAAGGTTTATGATAGCCTAAGATCGTTACAAATACGCGCTTGAAGGTTTCAGTGAGGTCATAAGAACCATGGTCAAAAGCCCATGTAATCGATACGCTGCGTAAACCATGATATAGCGCATATGCAATATCATCAACATTTGAGGTGTTGTCAATTTCATTGCCGCTGATAGCATTTTTGATGAGTTGCAGAGCAATTGGATATAAATACATCTCTTCCGGAAATTTTGCATTGTTATCAAGCAAAGACTGGATATAGAGCTGCTTAACAAGACGAAAGCCCATTGATTGACTATTTGTACAATAATAGCTCATTAATGCCCACAGTGTTTCAACATTATTATTTTGTGAAACCATAGTAGATAATAAAATTTCAGCTCGCATGCCCAAATAATCATTCAGTCCAGTAAGAACAGCACTTTTGGATGTAAAATGATAATAAAAAGTACGCTTGGTAATATGACACGCTTTACAAATTTGTTGTACAGTAACGTTTTCATAGCCATGTTCTTTAAATAATTGAATCGCGGTTTCGCGAATATTTTCTTTTGTTGATGGTGTTTGCATAAAATACTTCCTTTATATAACAGAATACTACACTATTTTTTCACTTTTTTCTATAAAAATTTTAATCAAGCATTGACAGTAACCGTTTTCATTGCTATTATCTATGTGTTACCATGGTATAACAAATATGTATCTATAGTATAAAAGGAGGAGTCATGAAACTATTCGAACCGTTTCAAATTGGATCGTTACAGTTGAAAAATCGTATTGTGTTGGCCCCAATGGGAACAACAAGCGATCAAAGCTGTGCATTCAATGTGTATGATGTAGCGTATTATGAAGAACGTGCTAAAGGTGGCGCTGGATTGATCATGACGGGTGCGGTTACGGCCAGTGATGCTTTTGAACCGCCAGCATGTCAATTGCTCAACAGCAACAAACATGTGTACATGTTGTCGAGAATTGCTGAAAGTGTTCATGCATATGGTGCAAAGTTTGCAATTCAGCTTTCTCCTGGCATTGGACGTATGAACTGGATCGATCCGCATACACCAACTTATTCAGCTTCCCCATGCCCTAACTATTATCATCCCGAACTGATATGTAAAGAATTGCCGATTGAAGGTGTACAGCAGCTGGTGAAAGCAATGGGAGAATCGGCAAAATTAGCAAAGGATGCCGGAGTTGATCTTATCGAGATTCATGGTTATGGCGGTTATCTCATTGACCAGTTCATTTCAGCAAAATGGAATCATCGCAATGACATGTACGGTGGGACGTTTGAGAACAGGCAGCGTTTCTTGTTTGAAATCATTGATGAGATTCATAAGACGTGCGGCAAAGATTATCCGATTGCGGTCAAGATGACGCTTGACAGTGTTGATGATGATGAAAAACCACTGGAAGAAGGTTTAGCGATTGCGAAGCGTTTGGCTGAAAGTGGTGTTGATTTGATTCATTTTGGACGTGGTTCGTATACATCTCGTTGGCGTATGGTATCCAGTGTATATCAAAAACCAGGATTTGATTTGGAAGCAGCACGTTTGATTCGCAGTGTGAGTAAAGATGTACCCGTCATGGCACATGGTAAGCTGAATCATCCAGATGTTGCGGAAAAGGCTTTACAAGAGGGGCTTGTTGATTTGATTGCGATTGGACATGGACTTATCGCTGATCCTTATTGGCCTAACAAAGTGAAAAACCATCAATTGGAAGAAATCAATGCGTGCATTGGTTGTGGTGAATGTCATTTCAATGCAATGCTGGGACGTCCCCGTCCTTGTGCTGTCAACCCGCTTTGTTTGCGTGAAAAAGAGTACGTTCTCACACCTGCTAAAATGAAGAAGAAAATCTTGGTGTTAGGTGGTGGTCCGGCTGGTTTAAAAGCAGCAGCAACAGCAGCGCAACGTGGTTTTGATGTGACACTGTGGGAGAAAAATGATCATTTCGGCGGTGCATTGGCAGCTGCGGCAGCGATGTCTTTTAAACAAGATGTCAAGGATCAATTGAATTATCTGATTCATCAAGTAAAAAAATGGGGTGTTCATGTGGAAATGAGCAAAACGGCTGTGATTGATGATATCATTGCTTTTGCGCCAGATCTGGTTATCGATGCGATTGGTGCAAATCCGGTTATTATTCCGATTGAAGGGTATAAACAAGATCATGTGATGACTGCAGTACCAGCTTTATTGAAAGAAAAACAGGTTGGCGATAAAGTTGTCATCATTGGTGGAGGCGAAGTTGGCTGCGAGATGGGTGTTGAATTTGCATCACAAGGCAAACAAGTGACGATTGTAGAAATCGCAGAAGATATTTTGATGGCACCTTCATTTGTAGCAAATAAACAAAATATTCGTTATTTAGTCGATCATAGTGGTGTAAAGGTTTATACTGCTACAGCGACTAAACGAATTCGTAAGGATGATGTCCTATTAGAAAAAGATGGACAATCCATCATTATTGCAGCGGATACGGTTATTTTCTCAACTGGTTTCCGCAGTGATCATATTTTGTATGAACAAATGATGGCAAATGGTATTGAAGTCGTAGAAGTCGGTGACGCACGAAAACCTGGAAAGGTGATCGATGCTATTCATCAAGCTTATCATTGTGTACGTGTATATGAATAATGAAAGGGGAAAAACATGGGTAAATATACAAAATTAGCAAGTGCAATACTTCAAGAAGTCGGCGGTAAAGAAAATGTAAATACCGTAACACATTGCATTACGCGCTTGCGCTTTAAATTAAAAGATGAAAGTAAAGCTAATGAGGCGGCTTTAAAGGATATGGATGGAGTTATTACAGTTGTTAAATCAGGAGGACAATTCCAGGTTGTTATTGGCAACCAAGTTTCTCTTGTCTATGCGGATTTGTGCGAGATCATGGGAATTGATATGAGCGGTAATGCAGATAATGAAAAGACAGAAGAAAAACCTAAGGGAATTATCAATAAGTTTATTGATATCATATCGGCATGTTTTGCGCCGATTTTGGGACCGATGGTTGCATGCGGTTTGTTTAAGGGTATCAATGCAATCTTAGTATGGATCTTAGGTGCAACCTATCAGGCAAGTGGTGTTTATATGGTTTTTAATGCCATTGGTGATTCCATTTTCTATTTCATGCCAATTATCTTAGGTTATTCAGCTGCTAAGAAGTTTAATGTGAATGTAGTTGTTGGTATGTTGCTGGGTGCTACGATGTGTTATCCATCTATTCAAAAAACAGCATTGTCTGCTGGTGAAGCGCTTGGAACCATTGGTATCTTGGGTGATTATTATACGACATTTGCGAATATTCCAATGATTGCGGCAGATTATACAACAACAGTTATTCCCGTTGTAGTAGTCGTTGCTTTTGCCGCATGGATTCAGAAAATAGCGAAGAAAATCGTTCCTGATTTGATCCAAAGTTATTTTGTACCTTTCCTGGTTTTATTAATTGCATTGCCGGTAGGTCTGTTGATCATTGGTCCAATCGTACAATTGTTCACAAACTTGTTGTCAAACGGTTTCTCGGCTTTATTTAACTTCTCTCCGTTGGTTACAGGTGTTGTTATGGGCTTCTTCTGGCAAGTGTTGATCATTTTTGGTTTGCATTGGTCAGCAGTACCGGTAGCTATGATCAACTTACAATTAATGGGTTATGATACATTGCTACTTGTTACACATCCAGCAGCCTTTGCACAAACAGCGGCACTGATCGCGATGTGTATCAAATTGAAAAACAAGAAACAGAAAATGATGGCAGTTCCGGCAATCATCAGTGGGTTAATGGGCGTTACGGAACCGTCAATCTATGGTTATACGTTACCTGCTAAATGGCCTTTCATTGCTTCGATGATCGGTGCGGCAGTTGGTAATGGATTGATGAGCATGTTTGGCGTAAAACGTTACATCATGGGTGCTGGTGGTATCCCAGGTATGGTTAACTACATTTCACCAGATGGTGATGTCAGTGGTGTAATCATGGCAGCAATTTGCATTTTGGTTGCGATGATCATTGCGTTTATATTAACTTTGATTATGTGGAAAGATAAAGAAGATTCTGTTCAAGAAACGACACCGTTAATCCAAAAGGGTGATGATATGATTGCGGCACCGATGAAAGGAAATGTCATTGCTTTAAATGAAGTCAAGGATGAAGTATTCTCTAGTGGTGCTATGGGTGATGGTGTTGCAATCGAACCAAGTGAAGGAAGCGTGTTTGCGCCTGTAAGCGGAACGATTTCAACTCTGTTTCCAACCTATCATGCGATCGGTATCACGAGTGATCAGGGTGTTGAAGTGTTGATTCATGTGGGTATGGACACGGTCGGCTTGCAAGGCAAAGGTTTTGTGCCTAAAATTGCACAAGGTGATCATGTTGAAAAAGGTCAATTACTGATGGATGTTGATCTTGATATTCTTAAACAAGCAGGTTTATCAACCATAACACCAGTCATTATTACGAATACGAATGATTGCGCATTGATTGAAAAACTGGAAGTAACGACGGTTGCAAGTGGTGACCCATTGATGAAAGTTACAAAATAAAAATAAGATGGGGATCGTTCGATCCCCTTTGATATAATGAAGATGAGGTGAATAAGATGAGTTTTCGTAAAGATTTCTTGTGGGGCGGCGCTCTAGCTGCCAATCAATGTGAAGGTGCCTATTTAGAAGATGGAAAAGGTTTATCTATTGCGGATATGATGCTGGGTGGCAATGTTGATACGCCACGTATGTTTTGTCCTCAATTACAAAAGGATGCTTTTTATCCATCTCATGAAGGCATAGATTTCTATCATCATTATAAAGAAGATATTGCCCTGTTTGCTGAAATGGGATTTAGGAGTTTGCGTATTTCTATTAACTGGGCACGTATTTATCCCAATGGTGATGACGAAGAACCAAATGAAGCAGGTTTAGCTTTTTATGATCGAGTGTTTGATGAATGTTTGTACTATGGAATTGAGCCAATTGTTACATTGTGCCACTATGAGATTCCATGGGAAATTGCGAAACGCTATTCTGGATTTTATGAGCGTAAAACGATTGATTTATTTGTCCGTTATGCCAAGACATGCTTTAAACGCTATCAACATAAGGTACGCTATTGGATAACGTTCAACGAAATCAATGGTGCAACATTGCCGGTCGGCCGTTATAATGGGGTGGGTTTAATTGAGAAAGAAGATTTGGAAAGTAAACATCCTATTCCTAAAAACCAACTCAAAGATGTGCCACAAAAGCGTTGGCAAGCATTGCATCATGAGTTTGTTGCCAGCGCGTTAGCTGTTATTGAAGCACACAAAATTGATTCTGCAATAAAAGTTGGCTGTATGATCTGTCATATTCCTTGGTATCCATTAACACCATCACCCCAAGATGAATTGATTGCACAAGAAAAAAATCTCATGTTTAATGATTTATGCGGTGATGTGCAAGTGAAAGGTATTTATAATCCAATAGCCTTGGCAAAATTACAAAAAGACGGCATTGATCTTAGCTTTATCACAAAAGAAGATGAAGCTATCTTAAAACAAGGGCGTGTGGATATGTACACATTCTCTTATTACATGAGTAATTGTATTTCAGCCGACCCGCATGCAACAAAGATCAAAGGTAATTTGTCAGGAGGAATAAAAAATCCATATTTGGAAGTGACAGATTGGGGATGGCAAACTGATCCATTAGGATTGAAATGGACATTAAAAAAATTGACATCACGTTACCCGGGCGTTCCGCTTATGGTGGTAGAAAATGGTTTAGGTGCTAAAGATGTTGTAGAAAGCGATGGCCGTATTCATGACCCATACCGCATTGATTATTTGCGTCAACATATTATGGCGATGAAAGAAGCAATCGATGAAGGTGTTGATCTGATTGGCTATTTGCCATGGGGACCGATTGATATCGTATCAATGGGAACTGGTGAATTTTATAAGCGTTATGGCTTTATCTATGTCGATCGATATGATGATGGTAGGGGAGACTTTACCCGCCGTAAAAAAGACTCATTTGATTGGTATAAAAAGGTCATTGCGACAAATGGTGAAAGTCTTGATTAAAAGGCGCTTTAAAATAACAGAAGGTATAGGATATTCGATTTTTTGAATTACTTGAGGGTGGGGACCATCCCAAAATATTTAAAATATATTATGACGAGGGACAGCAACCTCGTCTTTTTGTATAAAGAAAACCACACGACTTGAAATAGCTTCCATAATAATTGTGGTTAAATTATAGGGTACATTTCAATATGAAGAGAACTTTATTTTGTATCTTTTTTGAGAAGAATTGTTGTAGAAAGAAGCTAGCAGTTAGAGGTATTTCATCCTTTTATTGAAGGGAACATGTTATATTTATAGCTTTAGTTAATTGTTGATATGATTTGTGTTGCATACCTTTCTGTTATGAAATGACGATTGTCAAGTAGAAATATCATTTTCCTTTGATAA
>CBCTZR010000020.1:0-32930 GCA_965151435.1 uncultured Merdibacter sp.
TTTATTTCTTTTTTGGAACTAACACCATATTTTAACGTTTTGTTCGGAAAACAGGAATCATACACAACGAAAAAGCGTTTGTCAATTGTTTTTAATTTTTTTCAGAAAATTTATATTCGCTTTCATCTTTTATTTCAAAACATAACGCATGCGATAAGTCTTTCCCGGATCCTCATCATCCACATATTCCTGATAGACGAATACCAGCTGGTTTGCACTTTGTGGGATCAAAAAGACCAAACATCCTTCCATTACACCGTCACCTTCAATTTCCATCACATCTGGCAACTGTTGACTGACACCAAAAAAATCTTCTGCCTCAAAGAAAAATTTCTTTTTATCATAACTCAATAAAAAATCATCTTTATAGATGACGATCGTTTCCTGTGTCACATTGCGAAGCGTCAGAAATATCTTCAGAAAGCATGCGGGTTCTTCCACCTCATACCCTTGCAGACACCTGCCGCAAAGTTCCATCTTTTCCATCTTGCAATCAAACAATGCACTTTGAAATTCATTGAGCATCGCCTGATTAGGCTGATGATCTTTTAACAGGCGAACTTTCACTTCTCCATTGATCGTTTCATATAACTGCATCGCGTTCCCTCCTTTTCATTCATACTATATGAACGGAAAAGCGAAAACTGTCGAAATCAGTTGAAATAGATCAAAGAAAAACCGCAAGATCAGACAATTACATGCGGATAGATGTGTACACCGTGATGAATGATGCGATGTAAACGCACTCTGCCAAAGGAATGAAACAGTTCCTCCAGATCATGGGCATGAAAAATCAACAGATCTGCCATCGCGCTCTTGCGAATTCCATCTTTTTTCGATAGATGCAATGCTTTCGCAACACGCAAAGTCATTGCCGCTAACACTTCCTGTGGCGTCGCAACTCCTTCGATGCACAATAAGCTTGCTAATGGCATCAAATCATAATATGAACGCTTTTGATATGCAAACGATGTCGATAAGACGTAGTATGCAGGTAGCTTTCGATGACTTAGATAATCATAATCCACGATTGCAGGCATGCGATTTCTTTGATTCTGGTAAAGCTGATAATATGGCGTACTAGGTAACGAAGGCAATCTTTTGCTAGCAATCGTCGTAATGCCATTCTTATAGAAAAATTCCAACGTCTCATGATTGATGCGGATATTGTCACCGCTTCTTTGATGAAAGCTAAACTCGACATTCATATCGATGAACGCTGGCAACACGATCTCATTGCTGGCATCGATGATCCTCGTATCTTTGTCGATCCATTGTTGATACGCATGATTTCCAAGATCGATGATTCGATCGTGATGAATCGCCACAAAGGCGTGTTCTATGCACAAAAAAGCGTCAGTTCCACGCTTTGTCGCATATAATTTATGTATATCTTTCACTAATAAAGTCGCTTTCATAGATCCATCCTTATCCGCTTTCATTATAAATGAATCTCATCAAAAAAGCCATGAATTCTCCCGGCAAATTTCCGTTTTGCAAAAGCTGTCAGGATCCATGTGTGTATGCTATAATGGGTTGGGAGGGTTTTGATGAAACAACGAAAATTTCTATCCTTTTTTCAATCTCATAAACGAGCGGTCATCCTCACAATCCACGGTTATGGCCGTCGCCGTTCCCATGAAATGGACAATCTTGCCGCATGGGCACAAAAGGAGAATTTTGATATCATTCAATTTGATCTCTATGATCTCTTTGATGAAACGGACTGCAATCCAAAACGCTGGTTAGCACGCGCACGTCAACAAGTCGAATATTATATCGCACAAAAACGACCGATCTATCTGCTGGGCTTTTCCATGGGCGGTGTGATTGCCAGCTATCTGGCTTCAATCTATCCAATCCAAAAACTCGTGCTGGTCGCTCCGGCATTCATCTACCTCGATGTGCCAAAAACCGCTGGTTATCTGCGAAAAGGTACCAAATCACTTTTTCACTCTGATGGAAAACAGGAAGACATCAGTGTTCCAAAGACATTTTATCCGGCTTTTCTGGAGATCATACGCAATTGTCGGGAAAGCATTTCTCAGGTGGATTGTCCGATCTTGTTTCTGCATGGAGATGAAGATGAGGTCATTCCATTAAAGAGCAGTCTGCACGCCTATGAAAAAGTGCATCACAAAGAGAAACGCCTGTTCATTTTGCATGAGGGTCACCACCATCTCCTAAGCGAAGCAAAGACCGCAAATGAATGCTATCAGCTGATTCTTTTATTCTTTAAAGGAGAAATCGTCACACGCAAACGAACCTTCGCACCGGATATTCTCGATACATTGCGAAAGCAACACAAACTGCACATGAACGAAGAAAACAATGCGAATGACAGTTCAATCGCCAATCAGAAGCAGTAATGTCAAGACGTCTATGCATCACAAGAGCAGATCATCCTACACGGTATGGCAATTGTCAATACCGTGTTTTTTTATCATTTAGCTCATCGCTTCTCTGCAGTATGTATCCTCTTTGTTTCCACCGTGATCATCTTCCTACTCCCCTATCTTCTTTCTGCAAAGGTTGGATATGCTGTTGCATTTTCACATCCTGCTATAAAAATGATCAGATCGATATAACCATCTTCTGCGATTGCTCCCTAAATCTATTACCCGCACACGCATTGTCTATCGATGTGCATTCTCAAAAGCGATCCGAATCTCTTCCGGCATTTCTTCAGGCTTTAGAAAATGCAGTCGTTCTTCATTTCCATCCTTGATTGCCTGTTCATAATACCAGCATTTAAAAGTGATCATATCGAGCGCTTTTTGTAAGCGTTCGATCTGGGCTTCTGCTATTTCTTTCTGTTTCAAAAACAGATCGCGGCGCTGAGGATATGTTTCGCTTCCCACAACACACCAATCCATGAACACCTTGATACTTTTAATATCAAGTCCTGTTTTTTTCAAACATTCGATGACGCGCAACGCCTCAAGTTCCTTATCGCTGAATTTACGAATGCCTGATATACGATGCATCTCAGGAAACAGACCCTCTTTATCATAATAACGTAATGTAGATATCGGTAAATGAAACATTTCCGACACTTGACCAATCGAATACATAACTATCACCATCCATTTATGTAAATTAACTATTGACCTAAAGTCAGGTTTAGGTACTACAATCATACTATCAAATCATATGTTTCATGTCAAAACGATAAGGAGGTCAGATCAATGGCAAAAACAATTCTTGTAATCAGCACAAGCTTAAGACACAACAGCAATTCTGAACGATTGGCCGATTACTTCGTAAAAGGCGCAAAAAGTGCCGGCAACAACGTGGAAAAAATTTCACTGAAAGATAAAAACATCGCTATTTGTAAAGGTTGCCTTGCTTGTCAGAAAACTAAAAGATGCGTGATCGAAGATGATGCGATTAAAATCGCAGAGCAAATGTGCAATTCAGATATCATCGTATTCGCTACTCCGATTTATTATTATGAAATGAGCGGTCAAATGAAAACGATCCTTGATCGTGCAAATTCACTTTTCGCTCGTGACTACAAATTCAGAGATATTTACATGCTCACAACAGCCGCTGAAAATGAGGCATACGTTCCTGAAAAGGCAATCGCCGGTTTAACAGGATGGATCGATTGCTTTGAAAAAGCACAGCTCACTGGAACAATATTTGTCGGCGGTGTCAGCGACGCGGGTGAAATCCATGATCACGAAATGCTTCAAAAAGCTTTTGAGATGGGAAAAAACGCATAATGAAACAACAGATGATAAAAAAATCATTTACGTTGATGAGCGGTATATCCTCTTTTTTCCTGCTATTGACTGGCTGTGGAAATCATGGAGTTTTTGATGAACAAGCTGAGCAATCGTCAGCACTTTCAGCTACTTTATTCAAATCGCTAAACCATGAGATAAAAAAACAAATGTTGGCTGAATATGAAATGCAAAGTGAGCATAGCAATGAAAAGAAGATAAGTGTTCAAATTGAAAATCACACCTTCACGGCAACATTAGAGGATAACGCTGCCGCGATCGCTTTCTCGAAAATGCTGGAACGCTCCCCGCTAATCCTAACAATGCGTGATTATTCTGGTTTTGAAAAAGTAGGATCATTAGAAGCGCATCTTCCAACCGATAACCAAAGAATCACTGCTCATGCAGGTGATATCGTTTTGTATAACGGTAATCAAATCGTCCTCTTCTATGGTTCAAATTCTTGGGATTACACACGCTTAGGTACCATTGATGATTTGAGGGGATGGAAAGAGGCCCTTGGCAACGACAATCGGATAGTTATCTTTTCTTTAGAATGAACAATAGGCGTTTAAAAATCTATAGATGTTATGAAGAGTGGGAAAGCAGTCTCTACCTTTTAAAAAATCTATAGAAACATGGCGCACTTATGCAGGGAAACACTTTAACGAACAGCAACTAGCACATAAAGTAGATCTCCTCATTTTCAATGATCGACTCTTTTATCTGCAAATTGAGGTAACGATCTAATGATAGGGATAATTAGTTTCATCGACAGCAACTGGGAGACGCAACCCAAAAGCGGCGTTATATTAAACGGTATTTTACGCGAACATCATTCAATATGTAACCGTATTTTTAAAAATGACAAAGGAGAAATGAAGAATGGAAGAAACATTGAATTTAACACAAGAGTGGGACAAGACTTTTTTAAAGAGCGATAAGGTTGACCATCAAAAGATCACCTTTCATAATCGTTATGGCATCACGTTAGCGGCAGATTTGTATATGCCCAAAAATGCCAAGGACAAACTTCCAGCGATTGCTGTAAGCGGTCCTTTCGGCGCAGTAAAAGAACAATGCGCGGGTCTATATGCACAGACAATGGCGGAAAGAGGTTTCCTAACGATTGCTTTCGACCCATCGTTCACAGGTGAAAGTAGCGGAATGCCAAGATACGTCGCATCACCTGATATCAACACTGAGGATTTTCAGGCGGCAGTTGACTTTCTTTCCGTTCATGATAAGGTTAATCCTGATCGAATCGGAATTATCGGTATTTGCGGTTGGGGCGGTATGGCGCTTAATGCCGCTGCTATTGACACACGTATCAAAGCAACGCTCACAGCAACCATGTATGATATGACTCGTGTGAATGCCAACGGCTATTTTGATGAAGAGGACAGTGAAGCGGCAAGATATGAAAAACGCAAAGCCTTAAACGCACAAAGAATCATTGACTACAAGAACAACAGCTACCAACGAGCTGGAGGTGTAATCGATCCCCTTCCAGCGGATGCCCCTTTTTTTGTAAAGGATTACTATGATTATTACAAAACTGATCGCGGATACCATGTACGCTCGCTTAACTCTAATGATGGTTGGAACATCACTTCTTCTCTCTCTTTTCTGAATATGCCCATCTTACAGTATAGCCAGGAAATCCGAAGTGCCGTATTGATGATTCATGGTGAGAAAGCGCATTCCTGTTATTTCAGCAAAGATGCGTTCAAAAAACTCAAAGGTGACAACAAAGAACTATTATTGATACCAAATGCGGTTCATACCGATCTATACGACCAAACGAACATCATTCCATTTGATAAGATTGAAATCTTCTTTAAGAAGAATATGTAGAAGCACAAAAGCAGCTTTGATCAAAGCGCACATCGTGTCACCCCTTTAGCATACGCACATGCTCATCCCGTATTCTCCATGCAAGCTATCAGCTTTCCACAAAAAACAATAAAGGAAGATGCTGTTTTGAAGTTCCTTTCATTTTCCTCATCAGCTTCTTCCTTTATTTTTTATTTTGGTACCTCTTCCAACATGCGCATCTTGAGATCCAGCAGTTTGCGGCTAAGATCAACATAATACGTCTGCGGATAGGTAAATCGCTTGATTTCATCCCATAAACGACTCAGTTCCTCTTCGCTGTATGAACGAATCTGAGCTAAACTTGGGCAGTCATAAACAAGCTGTCCATTGATAAAGATCGGTACTAACAGGTCTCTGAGCTCATAACTGCCACCAGGAATCGTCTTGTTTTTCCAGTAATTCATCTGGTGATAGATCGTTAGATCCTGTGATGGGTCCATTGTCTCATCAACCAAAGTCATGATATCACCCAATGCCATCTTGCTTTCTTTGTCGTAGATGCGATATAGGTTTTTCATCCCTGGATTCGTAACTTTTTCAATATTTTCGCTTACTTTGATCTTCGGGATGATCGCCCCATCCTTGATCACCGCGCAAAGTTTATAAACACCGCCAAAAACCGGAGAGCTCTTGCTGGTGACAAGATTCTCACCAACTCCCATACTATCGATTTGTGCTCCTTGTGACAACAGTGATTCAATCAGAAATTCATCCAGTGAATTAGAAACGACGATCTTACAGTCTTCCATACCTGCAGCATCCAACGCATGGCGGATCTTCTTAGAAAGATAAGCCATATCGCCGCTGTCAATACGCACTCCCTGCAAGCGATAACCATTTGGTTCCAAGTATTCCTTCGCTACGCGGATAGCATTGGGAAGGCCGCTTTTTAATGTATTATAGGTATCCAGCAAGACAGTACAGCTGTCCGGATACGTCTGTGCATAATTTAGGAACGCTTCATACTCTGTATCAAAGCTCTGGATGAAGGAATGCGCCATCGTGCCCAATGCCGGGATACCATATGCTTTGCCGGCATACGTCGTAGCCGTTCCTAACACACCACCGATATAAGCGGCACGCGCACCATAATTCGCCGCATCAAAGTTATGTGCACGGCGGGCACCAAATTCCATGACTGTTCGCCCATTTGCCGCCTGCACGATTCTTCTTGCCTTGGTCGCAATCAATGTTTGATGATTCATCGCTAACAACAACGCCGTTTCCAACAGCTGGGCATCGATGATCTTCGCCTTGACACGAACCAAAGGCTCATAAGGAAATACCGGTGTTCCTTCTGGAATGGCATAGATATCTCCAGTAAAGATAAAATGACGAAGATAATCTAAAAACTCCTCGGAAAACTTATTGAGCGAACGCAAATATGCGATATCATCCTCTTCAAAATGTAAGTTTTGAATATAGCCGATTACTTCCTCCAATCCGGCACAGATGCAATATCCACCTCCGTTGGGATTGCTGCGATAAAACATATCAAAGACGACTTCCTCATTCTTATCACGATTGAAATAGCATTGACTCATCGTCAATTCATAGAAATCCATAACCATGGAAAGATTACGCTTATCGCGAAAATCAAATTTTGCATCATATGTCTTCATATCTTAATCCTCAATGGAACGAACGACTTCAATTCCATTTCCTTTCATCATTTCTAAAGCGAAAGCGTTCATACGCTGGGCGTCATGAATTTGATCAATATGATAGGTTTCCACACAATCGCTGACGACAAAGACTTTCTGTTCTAAACAATTGTGTTCATTCAGCCACGCATTCAACGTCAAAGCAAACTGCAGAACACAGATATCGCTGCAGCAACCAGTAAGGATGATCTCCTTGTACTGCTGGATCTCTTCGTTTAAGAATCTTTGAAAATCTGGACATAAAAATGTATTCGTGCTATTTTTACGCATCAACTGGTGAATGTACGGTGCTAATTCTTCCACGATCTGATCTTCGCAGCTGCCAATGACACAATGCGATGGATAAGATAAAAATTCCCTTGTCTTGGGTGGGTGTGAATCCGCAACAAAAATCGTACGACACTGCAATCGATCGATCAATGTCTTGATCGGATTGATGATCTCCATGATTGCTTCATCATGCAAAGCCCCCTCTTTAACAAAGCCGTTCACC
Organism: uncultured Merdibacter sp.; assembly: GCA_965151435.1. Lineage (GTDB taxonomy): Bacteria > Bacillota_I > Bacilli_A > Erysipelotrichales > Erysipelotrichaceae > Merdibacter. Next base: position 7,764 of record CBCTZR010000020.1, read on the forward strand.
ATGTCGATCACAAAATGGACCGGGTATTGCAGCTGTTCTTTGCTAATCGAAGGATACAACTGTTCTGCATCAAATGCAAGTCGACTCATAGGCATCCCCCTTTTTTTATAGAATCGTATATTGTATATTATACCGCGATTACCCTCATTTTCAAGAAATGCGGTTCAGAAAATAAAAAACAGCGCATTGCGCTGTTACGCTTCTTGTGGATCTGCTGATGGATTCATCTTTTCCTTTAGTTTTACTGATAATTCTTCCATCAAGGCAGGATTTGATTTAATGAAGTGTTTTGCCGCTTCTTTTCCTTGACCGATCTTCTCTCCATTGTAAGAAAACCAAGCGCCGCTCTTCTTCACGATTTCATGATCCACACAAAGATCTAAAAGCTCAGCTACATAGGAGATGCCTTCTCCATACATGATTTCAATCGATGCACTTTTAAAAGGCGGTGCAACTTTATTTTTGACAATTTTTACATTGACCTTGTTACCAATGATCTCCGTACCATTTTTGATTGCTTCACTGCGGCGGATGTCCAGACGTACGCTCGCATAGAATTTCAAGGCACGTCCACCTGGGGTCGTCTCGGGATTTCCAAACATGATGCCGACTTTTTCACGCAGCTGGTTGATAAAGATTGCCGTACATTCGCTTCGATTCATCACGCCGCTGAGCTTACGCATCGCTTTGGACATCATACGTGCCTGTAAGCCAACTTGTGAATCTCCCATTTCGCCATCTAATTCCGCCTGAGGAACCAAAGCGGCAACGGAATCAATGACGATGATATCGATCGCTCCACTTTTGATAAGCATTTCCGCAATCTGTAAACCTTGTTCTCCACTATCTGGCTGTGAAAGGATCAACTCATCAATATTGACTCCTAGATTCTTCGCATAATTAGGATCAATTGCATTCTCTGCGTCAATATATGCAGCACGCCCACCTTTTTTTTGTACTTCCGCAATAGCGTGCAGTGCCAACGTTGTCTTACCACTGGATTCCGGGCCATAGATCTCGATAATACGCCCTTTTGGATATCCTCCGATTCCTAACGCTTCATCGATTTTGATTGACCCAGAGCTGATCGCGTCTACATCCACTGCAGCGCGCTCTCCCAATTTCATGATCGATCCTTTTCCATATTGTTTCTCGATCTGTTTGATCGCATCTTCCAATAATGCATCTTTTTTATCATTCTTCACTACTTTTTCATCCATATCCTATCACCTATTCTTCCTTCAGAAATAAAATGACCTGTTCACACATCGCATCTACGACTTGATTTCGCACTTCATTGCGCTCACCTTTCAATTGGAAATGATACACCTTTACACCAGAAGGGCTTGCGATTGCACAGTAGATCGTTCCTGCTGGTTTGTCTTCCATGCAAGAAGGTCCCGCATTTCCCGTAAAGGAAACACAGAGATCTGCCTTCAATAGATCTCTTGTATTCTCCGCCATCGCTTGGGCACAAGGCGCACTGACGACGCCATACGTAGCGATGATCTTATCATCAACATGAACGATTTCTTCTTTGATTCGCGTCGCATACGTAATGATGCCGCCAACCAATACATTTGAAGCTCCGGGTACTTCGGCGATCCGGCTTGCGAATAACCCAGCGGTCAAGCTCTCACAGCTGGCAATCGTCCAGCCTTTCTTTATTAATAAATCTACTAATTCTTTCATTACATCGTTTCCATCACGATATCTTTCAACTGTATGAAATACAGCACGCCGGAATATAAGGAAGCCGCGGTTGCCATCCAAACTAGCACCACGCTCACATCGATTCCCAATAGCGCAAAAGGCAGATCATGCAGTAAAACGAAGATGATCATCAACATCTGCAAAACCGTTTTTACCTTTCCCGCATAGCCTGCAGCGACCACTTTCCCACTCGCTGCCGCATTCATACGCAATCCATCAACGATCGTATCCCGTAAGATCATTAACAAAACAGCGATGATCGAGATCCGCGAAGACCACGCAAACAAGACCAACAAGGTATTGACCAGCATTTTATCAGCGATCGGATCGATAAATTTTCCAAACGACGTGATCAGATGATCACGACGAGCGATATGCCCATCCAGAAAATCAGTGATCGAAGCAATCGCAAACAAAACGAATACGATCACATCACTGTAAGGCAGCTCGATAGTGATGATGGTAAAGCTTCCTTGCAACAGATCGCTCATCGCTGCGATCAAATAAATGACTGCGATGACAGGCACCAAACAGATGCGCATCAAAGATAATTTGTTCGGTAAATTCATTCCTATTCCACCATTTCTATCTGAATTGTATAGGTAGCAGACGTTTGCTGCGCAATCGAAGAATCGATTTCCAAATTCTGATCATTGATCTTGATCGTATTATTATACATGAAGCCATCATAAATCTTGACCTCACAGCTTTTTTCCACGTTCAGCTCATAGACAAACGGTTCGCTGTACGAATAGATTTTTTTCTCAGCTACTTCTTTGCCATCCACAGTCAACAGGATTGCACTGCTGCCGCCTGGCGTCATCGTAAACGTCAATGTATCTCCTTCGTAAACGTTGGTCACGTCATATGTCGTCGTATCCGTCTTCGTAATCTCCATTTCCTTGCGTTCTTCTACTACAGGTTCATTATTTCCTAGATCCTGTGATTCTTGGATCGGAGGTGTCGTATCCAATACCTCATCATTTGACGGCGCATGGTCGTTGGATTGTAGGAATACCACAAACGCAAATACGACGATGACCAAAATGACGATCACGATTGCGATAAAAGAAAGAAACGATGCATCTAATCGGTTATATTTCCATTTTTTCCGGTTGGGCGCCATCCGTTGTTTCATCGTTCTATTCTTATCAACTTTCGTCAATGACTCCGCTTGCTGGATATGGTTTTCTATATCCGTATGCGTCTTTGTCAATGCGATTTCTTTTTCCTTTGTAAAAGACTCTACTGCTTCCTGAACGTCATTTCGTACTTCCTCATATGGAACGCCAACAACGTCGCAATAAGAGCGAACGAAATAGCGCAAATAAGACAAATCCTCTTCAAAGGATTGGATATCTCTATTCTCTAAAGCGATGATGTAGCGCTCGGTCAGACGCGTACGTTCGCTGATGTCCATAGTGCTCAGGCCTAGTTGTTCTCTTTTTTCTTTTAATATTTCGTTAAATTTTGCCATAGCTTCATGACCTCACATCCATGTAATAATATATCGTAAAAAGCATACTAAAACAGCAGCTATAAATAACCATAATAATTGTACCAAAAACCGAAAAAAAAGAAAATGTTTTTTATGGAAATCTTTATTCAAGTAATCTTTCCCTAAAATTCATCCTATATTCTCATATATAGTATATAAAAAAAGAGGAATTTTATCCCTCTTTTGCATGCTGCATGTTGTAAGCCATGTTCTGTTCCCTTACGGGCGACAGTCATTTATCTGCATCATTCTATGCCCTGCCTCTTCTTCGTTTCGAATCAGCAGGTTCCCCTACCAAATTTGGGTTTCTCGCTTGTGGGGTTTACCTCGTTCCACCTGATTAGTTTCCTGATCAGCTCGTCTCTGTGGCACTTTTATAGCATCTTTGCCTTAGCAAGCCGTAGGCATCGATACCGCCGTCAAGCATATGCCTGCCCGGACTTATCGTTTCGTCCGGCACAATCACTACGATCATCACAGATCGTGCGAGCATGGACTTTCCTCTAGCTCATCACCAGCGACTGTCCACAAGCAGCATTATTTTTTGAAGACCTCATACTCCAAACGCGATAAGCGTTTAAGGATATCGATCTGTGAGGATTGCAACACTTCAGGACTGCCTTTATCATTTTGTGAACGCAACATGGCAATTTCCTCCTGCAAGCGATCCATCTGGTTTTCATAAGCTCTCAACTGCTTGCCCAGTTCCTGAATCTTTTCTTCATACAATTGATAATCGCTGATGACCAGATCGAGGAATTCATCCACTTCTTTTGCGGAATACCCTTTTAAGTCAATATGAAATTCCTTATCTAAGATCTTATTTGCATTCAATTGAAATTCTGGCATTGCCCTCACCTCACTTCTATTAGTTTCGCATTTTTAATGAAAAAAATCAAGAGTACAATGCGTTTCACCCCCACTTTCCTACCAAGGATAAAGATTGAATAATCAATTTCTTTACGCTATAATGAATAAGGTGATAACTTTGATAGGATATCCGAATGGTCATGGAAATAAACGAGGCCAGTCGCCCTGTGCGACAAAGGGCATCTCTGCTGCAAATCGCGGAATGAGCTTGGAAAAAGATCTCAATGATTCAAATCAATATTATCTGCAAAGCGGAAGGGCTTTAATTCATAAAAAACCTACGCCCATTCAAGTCGTAAAGGTCGATTATCCCTCCCGAAATGCAGCAAAGATCACAGAGGCATATTATAAGGTTCCCAGTACGACGGATTATAATGGGATTTATCGTGGACGCCCGATCGATTTTGAAGCAAAAGAGACGGTCAACAAGACCAGTTTTCCTTTTAAATGCATCCACCCTCACCAGATCGAACACTTGCGTTTGGTCAAGGTACATGGTGGGATTGGTTTCTTTATCATTCGCTTTCGCGCATATGGAGAAACTTATCTGATCGATGCGAAAGAGATCATCGAACGTTATCAGCATTCTGCACGAAAATCGATTTCCTATAAAGAAATTCAACAGGTCGGTTCTCTCATTCGAGAAGGACTCACTCCGCGCTTATGTTATTTAGATAATGTAGACGCCCTTTATTTTCAGGAGGTAACACAGCATGATGAAGAAAGACAAAACAGAAAGAAATGCCTCTAAATCAACAGTCAAGACGAACAAGTGGAGACGATTGGACGCATGGAACAAGGCAGCGATCATCGTTTTGACATTTATATTGGTCGGTTGTGTCTGCGTATTCACCCTGCTTGTCAACGTCATCAGCGAAGCACCAGATTTTAATCCGGAACAATTGATTGCCGGCACATCGTCTCGCGTATATGACAAAGATGGCAATATCATTGCGGAATTAGGGACGGAACATCGCGACAATATCACTTATGAAGATCTGCCACAGGATCTGGTGGATGCTTTTCTCGCTATCGAAGACTCGCGTTTCTTCACGCACAACGGTTTTGACTTACCGCGTTTCTTACGATCTGCCATGAACAATTTAAGCAGTGGTTCTCTTTCCCAAGGTGGATCTACATTGACAATGCAGTTAGTTGATAACACCTGGATTGCTAATGCAAAGACACAGATGGTTGAAGAAGGAAAAAGCGTCTCTGCGATCGACAACATCAAATTCAAGATTCAGGAGATCTATTTGAGCATGTTGACCGAACAGAGCATGGATAAAAAAGAGATCATCGTCAATTACCTCAACATGATCTGGTTTGGTAGTGATGGTGGAACGCGCGGCGTCCAAAACGCAGCCTTGTATTATTTTGGAAAAGACGTTAATGATCTCAACCTCTCAGAATGTGCTTTCTTGGCCGGTGTCATCAATGCGCCAGTTGCCTATACGCCTTATAATCTGGTAGGAGATGATAACGATCACTATCAGATGGCTATGACACGTCGAAACGAAACGTTGGCAATGATGTTGCAGCATGGCTATATCAGTGAGGAAGAGTACAATTTAGCAAAATCGACAAATCTAGCCTTCCAGTTAGAAAAGAGCGATTCTTATACCGCAGATCCTTATCAAAGCATCGTTGAGGTTGCCGTAAAGGAAACAAGGGAATTGACCGGTCTTGATCCTTATACGACGGAAATGGACATCTATACCGGCATTGACAGTGATGCGCAGGAATTGGCTTATAAATTGACGACAGGCGAAGTATACGATTTTCCAAATCAATACTTCAATTCAGGTCTGACCCTGATCAACAATGAAACCGGTGAAATCATCGCCATGGGACCTGGACGTGAATACACCGGTGATTCGACAAGCCGCAATGCAGCGACCGAATTACAACAGCCTGGTTCAACGATGAAACCAATTCTCGATTATATGCCAGCCTATGAGTATCTGGGTTGGTCAACAAACCATACAGTTGAAGATAAGGCGGATGACTATTTCCATATCGGCCGAGATCTTCAAAACTCAGATGGAGTTTACATGGGAAAAATGACGATCAATGATGCATTGGGTCTCTCGCGAAATACATGTGCTGCGGCAGCCCTACAAGCATTGATTGATTCCCAAGGCAGCAGTTTCATGGTCGACTATCTGAAAAAACTCGGTTTCAGCGATGGTGTAGCGGACCTGTTCGATATCCAATATAGCATCGGTGGAGGAAATATGCGTAGCTCTACAGTAGAATTAGCAAACGCATATTCTACCTTAGGTAATGGTGGCGTACGAGCAGATGCTCATGTCATCCGCAGCGTCAGCGTACGTAACGGCGAAACCTATGAATATGAAACGGAAAAAACCGAAGTCGTCAGCGAAGGTGCTGCATACATGATTTCCACAAACCTGGAAAAAGTTGTCAGTGGCGGTTATCCGACCTTCAACTACATAATGGATGGTGATGGTTCCTATACTGTCTATGGTAAATCAGGTACCAGCGACTGGGGCGATTCCGGTACTCAGTATGGTATTCCAGAAACAGCGATGAAAGATGAATGGTCAGTTGGTTATACCAGCGATTATACCGTAGCGGTTTGGACTGGCTATACGAGTACAGGTATCGAGCATGGTTACTACATAACGCTGCAAGTGCTCTATCAAGCTTATGCTTCGCATATTGCCCGTGATATGCTTGATACGGTCAATGATAGCAGTACAGCTGCTTTGCAACAACCGAGCAGCGTTGTCAGCAAATCCAGCAAAGATGGCGGTTTGATATTATCGAAATATTCGAATACGGAAGAAAGCAAGAAAAAAGGAATGCCCGATGATCCTAATAGCACAAAACGACAAGAGGAAATAAAGAAACAAGAAAAATGTAAAGACGATCCGTTGTCAGATGAGAGCTGCGATGGCTATGAAGAGGCAATGGAAGAGCTGCAGAAGAAATGTACATCTGATCCGACAATCGACAAACGCTGTGATGGATACGAAGAAGCTGTAAAGAAAAAGGAACAGGAAGCTTGTGAAGCAAGCGGAGGTACTTATACGGATGGACAATGCGTAACAGCCCCGACGACCACACCAAGCGAGCCTAGCACAGATGATACAAATACCGATACGACGCCCCCTTCAACAGATACACCCCAATAAAACAATAAAGCAGGTTTTCATGAAATAACCCCCTGGTTTGGACATCCAAATCAGGGGGTTTGCTTCACAAAGACCTGCTTTTTATTTGTCATTTACGCCTAAGTCAAACGCATCTCCTAAAACAGCGATCGCTTTATCCCGGTCCTTTTTCTCAATCGTCAAGGAGATGGATATTTCACTGGAAGTGATCATATAATAACGAATCCCGTGTTCGTTTAACGTATTGAGCACCTTGCTGGCGATACCGCTGTGCGTCGATATTCCAACGCCGATCAGCGATAATTTGATAAATCCCAGCATACGGGAAATCGCATATTCCTCTCCGAGTTCTTCGCTGTGTTCCAAGATCTGATCACTTTGTTCTTCATTGCAATAAAAGGAAAAATTGACTCTTCCTTCTTCGCTCAGCTGCTGCGAGATCGTATCTAGGTTAATATTGAGACGAGCGATCATTGCGAATAGACGGCCAATAAACACACCATCCGTCGGTAGATCATTGATCCGCATGATCGCATAATCATCTTTGATGCTGATTCCTGTAATTGGCATATCTTCCAGCTGTTTTGTTTTTTCCATAATCCAGGTTCCCTTTCTTTTATCTTTTTCCAATGCACGGCCCAAAAAAAGCGGTACGTTGTATTTGCTGGCAAGTTCCACACTGCGTGTTTCCAATACACCAGCTCCTAAACATGCCATCTGCATCATTTCATCATATGTAATCTGATCTAAACGCCGCGCCTTAGGATACAAGCGTGGATCGATCGTATACACACCATTGACGTCTGTATAGATATGACATTCCCAACCGAGCTTTGCTGCCAAAGCAACTGCTGTCGTATCGCTTCCTCCACGTCCCAACGTTGTGATCTCGCCATGTTCCGTAGCTCCTTGAAAGCCAGCAACGACTACCACTTTTCCTTCGTCCAAATGGTGCTGCAGATTTTCGATGTTAATATCTTTGATGCGTGCATGCGCATGGTGATGGCTAGTGATAAAGCCACATTGATATCCTGTTAATGATATCGCCGGTATTCCCAATGCACCGATGGCCATCGCTAACAATGTAATCGTTTTTTGCTCCCCCGTTGACAGCAGGGAGTCCAGTTCGCGTTTGCTCACATTATCAGAAATCTGATTGGCCAATGCGATCAGCTGATTAGTTGTCTTTCCCATTGCGCTGGCTACAACGACCAGACGATGTCCTTCTTCATACATTTCCTTCACATGCTGAGCGATCGCAGAAATTTGTTCGATCGTACCAACACTGGTTCCCCCATATTTTTCTACAATGTTCATATTGATTCCCCTGTTCACTCTTTTGACCATTTCACAAAAAAATCGTGTTTATCATACCACTATCTTTTCATCTTCTCAATATCCGATTGCAGTATTCACACATTTTTCAAATTATGAGACAATTTCACTCGCTTGTATTCCTGCATGTTTATAAAAAAAGCGAAGTGCTTTTCTCAAACAGCAGCTTCGCAGTAGAATCGTCATTTCTTCTTTTTAGACTCCAACTGATCTTTTTTACATATTATCTGAAAAGGACAACCTTCGCATTTCGGATTACGAGCCATACATTGATAACGTCCAAAGAAAATGAAGAGATGATGCGCTCTATTCCATCGTTCACGAGCAATCTTTCGCCGCAATTTTTCTTCAACTTTGATGACATCATCTTGCGGTTTTGCCAAACCTAAACGCTTCGATACGCGTTCCACATGCGTATCGACGGCAAAGCTTGGAATATCGAAACAAACACTGCGAATGACATTTGCCGTCTTACGTCCTACGCCTGCCAAAGACATCAATTCTTTACGCGAGCTAGGCACGATCCCATCAAATTGTTCGATCAGTGATTCACTTAAAGCTTTTAAAGATCTCGCTTTGTTTCGATACAGTCCAATACTGCGTATGCATTCGCTGATTTCTTCTACAGAAGCGTCCGCCATCGCTTGCGGAGTTGGAAATTTTGCAAACAATCCCGGTGTTACGCGATTGACAGAAGCATCCGTAGCTTGAGCACTGAGAACGACAGCAACAAGCAATTCGAAAGGCGAACGATGATCTAACTCACAATGCGCATTGGGAAACAGACGTTCCATTTCATCCAAGATCCAATCGGTATCTCTTCTCATCGTTTTCCCTCCTCATATTCCTGTGCGGTAAATCCTCTTCTTTTCCATTCCGCAAGAATACGTTCAATATAATCAAGGCTTCGTTTTTCATAAACCCCTGCTTCATAAAGAGCATAGAGGATCATCTGCTGATCATAGGTATTTAACCACGAAGATAGACGTTGCATCTCTGAAGAACTCAAAGGACGTGCAAATTCCGTTTCAAATTCATCGAACAAACTGACAGTCTGTACGTTTTGTTCAATGGCATGCACGCTGGCATATACACCTGAGATATCAAAAATCAATCGGCCTTCTTTTAATTCGATCTGCAGATATCCTTTTGCACTCAGAGAAGAAAAGATCTCATCCACATGTTCATTATCACTTTGTAGCTTTGCGGCAAGAACATCGTGTGTGATCAATTGTCCTAACTGATTGAAATAATCGATCAACAATAAGGTCAATGCTTCCTCTGGCAACAAGTTCAAAGAAGCAAGTTCTGTCAAAATCCAGGTGCGTCGATCAAAATAGGGAGCATTCCAATTCATCTCATCCTTCATCCGGCATCCCTTCCCTTTCATAAATCACTTCCAACGTATCAAAGTCCAACAGGATCAGCGTTCCATCACACTGCGCCCTGTAAACAGGACCATCATATCCATATCCCAAAGAAATGCTCTTAGGGGAATATCCTAAATCGGTATAAGCTTGCAGCGCACCTTCATCATCTCGTTTCGTCTTTTCTCTCGTGGTGATGATCTGTGCATCTTCACTGAACCAATAATAGAGCGTATCATCTTCTCCGATATAAGTGACATAACGAAAGACGTCTCGTTTAATATCGCCAACAGCGCTGTGACTTGTTTGGATTTCATCGATCTGATCGGCAATCTTTGCTTCATATGCCCTTGCAGGTCCACTGACATTCAAGACCCATAAGATGAAAACGACCAGCATTAACAAGATGATTAGCAAGATGCTGAAAGCAATTTGAGATGCATTGAGCTTTTGCTTCATCACCATTCCTCCTCACTTCATGTCTTTTATTATACACGAAAAAATAAAGAAAGAACAGGAAAGCTCCCGTTCTTTCTACATGCTATTTCTCAGTACAAAGCGCATGAACAAAATGTTTGGTAAATAGGGCGGAACGTTTGGATGCATGCAGTTTATAAGTTTGAAAATCCAATGCGTTTTCCTCTTTCCAAGCAACATCTGATAATGAGCGCAAGATCACATAAGGCACATGATAAGAAGCGCAAACTTGTGCGATACTGCCAGCTTCCATCTCTGCACAGATCGCATTTGGATATCTTTGTAACAATTCTTTTGCATAAGCATGATCGACAAAGCGATCCCCGCTGACGATCAAGCCCACATGAGCAGTCAACCCTAATTCTTTGCTCACTTTATCTGCCAGTCTCGTAAATGCTGGATCTGCTGTAAACCAAAGGCCTTTCCCTTCTTCTCCATCCAATGCGCTTGTATCATAATCATATTGTACGATCTGTTCACTGATGACAACATCCAATACGTCGGCTTGTTTTGCCAAACCGCCTGCCGTGCCGATATTCACAACAGCATCGATTGGAAAGCGTTCCAGAGCGATCGTCGTCGTCATCGCGCTGGCACCTTTACCGACACCGCTTTTCATCACAACGACTTCTTGTCCCTCCAGCATTCCCGTTCTAAAACAAACGGGTTCCATCATTTTTACTTGGGGGTTCTCCAAGATCGCATGGATGGCATCAACTTCTTCTTCCATTGCTGCTACGATCAATATCATCCTGCTCTCCTCCTGCAAATATAAAACTGTTTTTCTCCTTCTACGATTCCATTTCGATCAAAATCCGTTTTTATAACTACGTCAAAGTGACAATTCGTCAATTCCTGCAAGATCCACGCCGGATCATAAACACGCTGAACATGCTGTTCCAACTGCATCTTCCCATCTGCGTCGTAAAAGGCAAAACTCTGATAGATCCGATCATCTTCACTTTCGATCGTCCACTGATAATCTTCTCCATCAATACATCCCGTTTCATTGTATTCTTCTTCAAATTCTTTTAATCGATCCATGCTGTGCATATCAACGATCAATGTTCCCTCATCCGTTAACCGATCAAAACACTGTGCAAAAAAATGACGCACTTCTTCTTTCGTCAACAGATAATTAAAGCTATCGCACAGACAGAGGATCGCATCATAACGTCCTTCAGGCAATGCGCGCATATCTCCGACTTGCCAGTTTACAAGTTCGCTGCCTTCCTTCTTCTTCGCCTGTGCGATCATCTGCTCACTGAGGTCAAAGGCTGTGATCTGATAACCGTGTTTTGCCAAAGCGATCGTGATCTCGCCGCTCCCGCAGGCAGCTTCTAAGATCGTATTTCCTTTGACGTTTGCCATGATGAGATTCACCCAAGCATCGGTCGCTTCCTCATCTTTTACCAATGCGTCATAATAGGAAGCCAGTACCTCATACATCATAACGCATTACCTCAAGATCAGCATAGAGTTTTTCCAAGTGATAAACGTTTCGTTCTTTTTGTTCAAAGATATGTACGATGATATCACCCGCATCAAGCAAGATCCAGCGACTGTCGCGATTTCCCTCCATGTGATTGATACGCATCCCGGCCTCGGCCAAACGATCTCTCACGTTATCGGCGATTGCAAACGTCTGTCGCTGATTTGAAGCACTGGCGATCACGACTTCGTCGATCGAAGGATTTAACTGTGAAAAGGAATAGATCAAGATATCTTCTCCTTTTTTCTCATCGATTGCTTTTAAGATGATTTCTAATTTTTCTTTCATTTACTTCTCCTTTTTTAAGTATTCCTGCTGTTCTTCTTTCACATGCAGAAATCCTTTTCGCAGATCTTGTTTACACAAGGCGATCTGCTCGCTTGTATCATAACCGCGACCTCTCTCCAATTTATCTGCACAGAAGATGATCATCGCATAAGGATCCTCGCTTTCTCCTTTTACATGATGATAGATTGCATGCAAGATCCTTTTATCACGTACCCCATACCATCGTTTGGCTAAAATGCTGCCTACATATCCATGCCAGATCGCTGCTGGTTCACTACACAGATCTGGAAAGAATAGATGCATCCATCGATACAGTTTCTCTTTTCCAATTTCCTTACACAGATCATGCAACATTCCGATCTTCCAGGCGATCATTTCATCATATCCGTTTGCTTGGGCCAATTCGACAGCCAGCTCAGCTACGCGTACGCAGTGTTCATAGCGCTTTTTTGATAGCCGATGGGCGATAAAGCGATCCAGATACAATCCTTGTTCCGCAATATAGCTGCGTACGGCCGGATGCAGATAATTCCATTTTTCGCCGCTGCGGATCTCACTAGAGCTCACATCAATCAGTTCCATCGGTTGAAAGAGAAGCGGATACGGGCTTTCCACCTGCGGTCCTTTTCGTGAAAAAACGATCATCTGAATGCGTTTGGTCAATTCGTCGATATCTTTCCAGGCATCCAATTGAAGTGCTTGATCGCTTCCGATCAGCCAATAAAACGATACCTCTGGATAACACCGCTGTAATTCACGCACTGTATCGATCGTATATGACTTTCCTTCCCTCCTTAGCTCCATCTCACAACAATGAATGTGACGATAAGGAGCAATCGCTCGCCGGATCATTTCCACTCGATGTTTGGCCGGTGTCAGCACACGTTCTTTTAAAGGAGTGTCATTGGTGACCATCAGCCATACTTCATCCATTCCCAAATGCAGCGCACAACGAGCGATCTGCAGGTGCCCCGCATGAATCGGATCAAAGCTTCCTCCTAGAATGGCAATCTTCTTTTTTGTTCTCATATTATAAACCCATCAAGTTTTTCTTGCTGCGCCGATAAAGGATAAATGTATGTCCGACGATATGAACGATCTCACTGCCTGTTTCTTCCGCCAGGATATTAGCGGCTTCTTTTGTAGTCAATGGAGCTGTCTTTAATAGATTGAGCTTTACGAGCTCATGTGCTGTCAAGGAATCTTCTAGTGTGCGGATCAAATTCTCACTGATTCCCTCTTTGCCGATCTGAAACAATGAGCGATAGCTCTGTGCTTCTTTTCGCAGCATATTCTTATCTTTTGCTTGTAACATATTAAATCATCGCCTTTCTAAACGTAACGTTGACATTGTGGTTGACATAGACGCGGACCTCTTGAAAGGCTCCGCTGATACAAAACCATCCTAAACCATGGATCACCACATCTAGTTTCTCATAGCGCTTAGGACTATCATATCGTTTCATCTGATGCATGTCACGATCCAAGCTGGGAGCTAGCAGCTTACCTAAATGCTTTTCCCACAATGCGTCCGCATTGCTTTGTTTTCCACGATGGATCTTCATCTGATCGCTGAAATAAGCAACCAACGTCGCATCGCCTTTTGTTAAGATATCCAAGCGTACCATTCCTCCTAACGCATAGCTTTGGTCTTCATAAAGCTGAAAGACTCTTGGTTTTACGCGACAAAAAGGAATGATCGTCTTCAATAAAGCATCTGGTACATGCGTCAAGAGAGAATCAAAACGCGTGATACCAGGAGTATCAAAAATGCGATAGCCTTCCATCTGTACTTCCACGAAATCCAAAGTAGTGCCCGGATGAGCTGAGGTCGTCAGATCACTGTTTTCACACAGCGCGTTCAGCAATGTGCTTTTTCCCGCATTCGCCATGCCCATCACGATGACATCCCGTCCTTTTCGATACCAATCAATCGCTCGCTTTACTTCATCGATCGATTGATTGAGAGGATCATTTGCCCCTTTGACCAAGTTCCCGCACAAAACGATTCCTTCGACACGGATGCCTTCTTCCTTTAAACGACGTAAGACAAACTGCGCTAATTTTTCATCTGACAGCGTATGCGGCAACAAATCGCGCTTCGTAGCGATCAAGACGATATCTTTATCCGGAAGATGACGGGAGATACCAGGCAGCAAATTTGCCTCAAAGTCAAAGAGATCGACAACCCATAAGATCAGTGCATCCTGTTTTGCTATTTTTTCTAATACTTTGGATGGGTCGATGCCCTGTTGCATTGAGATCATCACATCATCATAGTGACGAATGCGAAAACAGCGTTGGCAGTAATTCGCTTCTGGTTTTGGCGTATAGCCGACAACCTTCGGATCATCGCTTTGCAATGCGACCCCGCAGCCCTTACAATATTTTGTCATCATAAACCCCCCGTTTCAGCTTTCCTTGTTTTTCCAATCGTTGGAAGATCATATTTTCAAAAATACGGTTAAACTTGGTACACGTCAGATCACGTTTGGCAACTGGTTGCGTTAAGATCGTATAGAACCCCATACGATTTGCGCCCAGCATATCGGTAAGCAATTGATCGCCCAAAACGGCAATTTGATGCGGGGCAAAACCAAGTTCCCTGACCATCTTTCGATAAGTGCGTTTCAATGGCTTTTTGGCAAAAGGATAACAAGGCGCATGAAATTCTTGAGCGAAGGTCTCCACGCGCTCTTTTACATTATTCGAAACGAACGCTACTTTGATCCCGCTTTGTCGCACACGTTGGATAAATGCTCGCACATCATCGTCCGCATTGGCGCAATCATGGGCGACCAACGTGTTGTCGATATCGCAGACCAATAGGCAGATACCGCGTTTCTTCAGCCTCTCTATGTCGATAGCACGATAGCTTTCCACATAATAATCCGGTGTAAACAGCTTCATGAATACCCTCCTTTTTCGTAAATGATATTATACCATAGGGAACGAAAAATGGTAAAGAATTACGTGATGCATAAAAAAAGTATGGGAGCTTTTCACATTCTCCCATACGGTATTATGCGATATGATCCAAAGTGTCAAAACGATAACCTAACTGTTTCATCTCTTTTATGAAATCACCTAAGGCTTCATAATTACCTTTATTGCTAGGATGCAACAGATAGATCGCTCCATTATGATAATGATCCATCATCGTATCAAAAGCCTGCTGCTTACTGACATCGCTTGCATAGTCATAATATGCATGACTCCAGAAAATTGTCTGATAGCCCAGATCATGGACCATTTTCAATGCTCTCTCACTGCAACCACCTCTTGGAAAGCGAAAGAGCTTTGGCATCTCTTCGCCCACCACTTCCAGATAGGTCTTCTCCACCTGCGTGATCTCTTCGACAAATGCATCAACGCTCTCCGCGTTTGCCAAAGTTGTCATATCATAATGGTGCCATGAGTGATTGCCGATCACATGTCCGGCATCGACTAATTCGTTGATGAATTCACTTTCATCACGAATATAGTTTTGTGTCAAAAAGAATGTTGCCTTGACATCATTCTCATTGAGCACATCCGCAATCTCCTTGATATAGGTAACGTCGTTTCCTCCTTCGTCAAAGCTCAGATAGAGCACTTTCTCATCTTTCCCCTGATAATAAGCGGCATACGACTGTAACCATTCCTCACTTTTTGCTCCGCTTGTTCGCTGATGATCTTTTGATTTGTTGAACCACCATTCAAACATCGTATTATCGAACATGTCATGATGATAGGATAATTTCGTATTCAACGGATTTTCTAAAATTTCAACTTGACGAACGGCCTGAGCTTGATTTCCATGGCTGTCTGTCACCTCATAGCGCACTTCATAACGACCAGCTTTGTTAAAATCGATCGTGGAGCTGCTCTTCACTTGTTCACTGAGGTCACCATCACAATTATCATAAGCGAGATAACCTGGTTCCTCATAATCCTCGCCGATGAAGATACGCATTTCGCTATCTCCCTTTAAACGCAGATCCGGTGCCTTTTGATCTGTTACGATCACTTCACGTACGACCTGCTTGTCCGCATTGTCAAGGCGATAGATAACCTGATAACTACCTAATTTGCTCGTATCGACCTGTTCATCCACTTGAATGTGCGAGCTGTTATCCATAAAGCGGTAAACACTTTTTGCGCCAGGATCGTGATAGGTTTCATTCATATTGATCGTTATCTGTTTTTCACCGATCAATTCCAACGTCGGTATAAAAAGACCGCTAAAAAACAGCAGTCGAATGAGCAATACCAACAACAGGATGGCAATGCTTGTCAAAATAGAATATACGATGATGCGGCATCGTTTGCTCATACGTCCACCTCATTG
Source organism: uncultured Merdibacter sp. (assembly GCA_965151435.1). Classification (GTDB taxonomy): domain Bacteria; phylum Bacillota_I; class Bacilli_A; order Erysipelotrichales; family Erysipelotrichaceae; genus Merdibacter. The sequence goes on from CBCTZR010000020.1 coordinate 24,274, forward strand.
CAAAGATATGCGCAAAGAAGTGTTGTTATGATTCTTTTTGGGGTAAAGCGAATTGTTCGATCAACGCACAGGCACATCGGATTCCATCCACAGCACTGGTTACAATACCTCCCGCATAACCAGCGCCTTCTGCGCAAGGATAGATTCCTTCTATACTGCCCATGAGCGTCTGTTCATCGCGCACCATGCGCAATGGTGCGCTGCTTCTGCTCTCCACAGCAGTCAAGATGCCTTTTTGTGAGAATCCGGGGATCTGTTGATCAAAATGCCGCAGTCCATCTTCCAAGGCTTCATTGATCGTATCATCAAATAGCGTATGCAAATCACAGAATGTGACTCCGCGCGCATAGCTTGGCTGAATTCCCGCATGTTCACTTGAAGGCTTTCGTCGTAAAAAATCGTTCGTATACTGTGCAGGGGCGCAACCGTTGCTGCCACCTAAAACAAACGCCTTTTGTTCCAATTCTTGTTGATAGCGAATCCCATCCAACGGATGGTTGCCGAAATCCTCTGGTGTCACCTGCACCAGCAAAGCGCTGTTGGCGTTTTCTTTATCACGTGCATGTTCGCTCATCCCGTTGACCACGACCTCACCTTCTGCGCTAGCTGCAGGTACGACCACACCGCCCGGACACATACAAAACGTATAAACGCCACGGCCATTACGCGCTCGACAAGTCATTCGATAGCTTGCCGCCCCTAAACGCGGATGTCCTGCATAGCATCCATACAGCGCGTCATCGATCATTGACTGCGGATGTTCTACACGAACGCCAACCGCAAACGCTTTTGCCTGCATGTGCAGATGATGCCCATATAAACAATGCATCGTATCACGCGCACTGTGTCCGATCGCCAAGATTGCCTGTTCGCAGGCAAGTCGTTGTTCATTGACGAGGAGTGCCTTCAATTTTCCATTTTCAATGTGGAAATCTTTTACCTCGCTTTCAAAATGAATCTCACCGCCCAATGCGATCACTTCTTCCCGCAATGCCTTGACCACATTCACCAGGATATCCGTTCCGATGTGCGGATGTGCTTGATAGACGATTTCTTTTGGGGCACCAAAATGCACAAGTTCTTTGAGCACCTGATGGCAGCGAGGATCTTTTGAACGTGTCGTTAACTTACCATCTGAAAAAGTTCCGGCGCCTCCTTCTCCAAACTGCACATTACCAGCCGGGTCCAACGGGCCCCCTTGCCAATAACGTCGTACGCTCTCGATGCGTTTTTCCAATTGCTGTCCGCGTTCCAATACGATCGGACGATACCCCGCACGCGCCAACATCAACGCCGCAAACATCCCACCAGGTCCAAATCCGATGACGACCGGACGATGCTCCAGTTTTTTATCACCGCTTTCAGGTAAAGCAAACCCCTTTTCCTGAATCTTTTGAACATCCGCTAGTTTGCGTTTTAGAATCTGTGCCTCAGCTTTGACCTCACAATCCACCACATAAGAAAATTGGATCGGACGGCGGCGCGCATCAATACTTTCACGATAAATAGAAAAACGGATCAGATCATCTTCTCTGATCCGCAGTTTTTTGCAGATATGTCTAGGAAGCAGATCGATCGCTTCCTCTATGGATTGTTTAACTTGCGATACGCGAAGCATAGTTTCCCTCCTAACACATGATTTTGAAACATGCAAAGCGGTTGCTGAGGGCGATGAAGACGACTGCCAGCACTTGTGAAGCGAGAATCGTAACTCCATACACCAAAAGATGCTGCGTTGGGAATATGTTCAGCAGCGGCATTGCAAACAAGATGTGTGACACATAGATCAATAATGAAGACTGACGTAAAAAACGAGTGAGATACGATGGTGCACGCCGCACTTGCAACAAAGCTCCCACCATAAAATATAGCAGCGGAACCAACATGAGATACATGCACGTCAGATCCTGCATCATACCGCTAAAATATGCCAAACCTTCTTCCACCAACAATCCACCATAACAACAACCGATACATATAAAAAATTGTTTCTAGTTGTACCATCCTTTAAATTCTTTCAAATATATACCGATATATAAGAAAACCGGCGCAAAGAAGATTCCGTTACGCGCAGTCGTAAAAATGCGCATGTAACCATTATAGAGAATTGAAACATAAGGAATTGCCGCCAGCATCTCTCCATAGACATTCATCAACATACCGATCACATAGAGGATAAATACAATGCACAATCCCTTCTTTAAGCGAACGCTCGTGTATAAGGTATACACGATCAACGTCCCCAGCATCAAAGCAGGCAAAAACCATAGATGATAATAGCTGCCATTAAAGAAGCAATCAAAGACCCACCGCATGAGAAAGGTAATCGTATATCCCTCAGATCGCCACAACAAGAAGGTATATGGCAGATAGAGTATGGTCCAGGTGAGGTATAAGTACAATAACCGCCGCAGATAATGTTTTAATTCTGCGGTATTGACCTCATCTTTTCTCCCCTTTTTCGGATCGATCTTGCGAAAAAACAAGAAAGCAGAGACCGTAAAGAAAAAAGGAACCGCAATGCGACAGACGCATTGAATCCATGCCATATTGGCTACAGGAGAAAGATCATACAGTGGAAAGGTATGAATGCATACCACCAGCAAGGCGCTGATATATTTGGCGATATCGATAGCTGTATATGTGTTCTTGTTCATGTTCTATCCCTACTTCTTATAAATACGCGGTAAACGAACGCTAAAACGGGTCAGCGTTTCATTGTTGATCGTATGTGAGGCACGACTCATCGCATCGACGCTGACATGTTCGCCGCCTTCCTCTCCGATCAAAGTGACGATATCTCCTTCATGAACGTCTTCGATCTCGCTCACATCCAGCATCATCTGATCCATACAGATGTTCCCGATGATCTTTACCCGTTTTCCATGTAAGAGCACTTCAAAGTCTTGGTTGGATAATTCTCTGGGGACACCATCCGCATAGCCGATGGAAACAGTGGCCACCTTGGTTGCCTGTTTTGCCCGAAAATGTCGTCCATAGCTCACGCTGTCTCCTTTTTTGAGTCCTTTCACCATCGTCACATTCGCCTTTAATGACAAAATTGGTAAAAAATGCGGATCTGTGTTGATTGCGATCGCATCATCGCTGGTCACACCCATATACAACAATCCCGGTCGAACGTAATCATAACTCAACTGCGGATAGTTCAAAATGCCATAACTATTCTGCAGATGGGTAGTTCCCGGATCAAAACCCGCTTGACGAATATCCTGCAAAACACGATCAAACAGTTCGATCTGATGTTTCGTATATTGCAAATCCTCTTCGCTTTGTGAATCACTCACGCTGAAGTGCGAAAAGATGCCCGATACATGGATGTGTTTCATCGCATACATCGCTAACAGCTCTTCGATGTGATAAGCCCCATCCTGTACGACAACCCCGATCCGGTTCATTCCCGTATCCGCTTTCGCGTGTGCCTCGATCACACAATCATGTGCTTGAGCAAATGCTTCCAGTTTTTTTGCATAGGAAAGATCCACCAGCGTCTGGATCAAATGATGCTGCACCAACAGCGAAAAATGCTCAGGCGGTGTATAGCCTAAGATCAAGATCTTGCCTTTGATCCCGTTCGTACGTAGATGCACAGCCTCATCCACACTGCTTACGCCAAAGAAATCCACACCGCACGCTTCCAAAGCATGTGCACATTCCACGTCCCCATGACCGTACGCATTTGCTTTGACGATGCCCATGATCTTGCTCTGTGCAGGAATCAGCTTACGCACCTCTTCCACATTGTGGGCAATCCGACTTAAATCAATTTCTGCCCATGCCCTCGATTTACTTAACAGCACACTGATCTCTCCTTTGTTATTTCTCCATAGCTAATTCGACCAAACGATCGATCAATTCCGGAAATTCGATACCGATTTCCTTCATCATCGAAGGATAACGGGAAGTAGCCGTAAAACCTGGGATCGTATTCAGTTCGTTGAAGACGATCGTATGTTCCGGTGTCACAAACATATCAACGCGCGTCATACCTTTGCAGTTCATTGCCCGATAAGCTTTTGCCGCTAAGGCTCTCGCTTGTTCAAATAGTTCCTGATCGATTCTAGCCGGACAGTGGATCGCTGCATCCTTCATCTCATATTTTCCTTCATAGTCGAAGAAAGCACCTTTGATATCGATTTCATCTACGCTTCCCACCGTCAACGTCTTGTTTCCCATCACTGCACAGCCGATTTCAAACCCTTTGATCGCCTGTTCCAAAACGACCTTTCCTTTTCCATCCTGTACAAATGCATCTTTGATTCCTTCTTCAAATTCCGCAAAGCTCTGCACACAGTGTACGCCATAGCTGCTTCCGGCATTACACGGTTTGATGAACAACGGCAACCCCAGCGCATGACTGGCTTCTTCATAGATCTCTTCTAAGCTGCGTGGATCACTTTCGTAAATGCAACGATAGGGCGCACAAGGTACACCGGCATGTTCTGCAATGATATGTGTCATCTCTTTATCCATGCAGATGGCGCTGCTCATATGACCACAGCCGACATAAGGAATGTCCATGATTTCAAATAATCCTTGGATCGTACCGTCTTCTCCATTTTTCCCATGCAATACAGGGAACATGCAATCGACAGCAATCGTCTCATAAGTGCCTTCCTTCAGTTTTAACAAACCATCTCTTGTTAACACACACGGCGTGCAGTTTCCTTCCTGCCAATGATCATGTTCGATCGCATCAATATCTCCTTCATACAGAAACCAATCTCCCTGCAAGGAGATACCAATCATGATTACCGTATAGCGATCCATATTGATCTGTCGCAGTAAAGAAGCTGCCGAGTGCAACGATACGGCATACTCGCTTGATTTTCCTCCGAAAACAACACCTAATCTCAATTTACTCATGATTTTCATTCCCTCTTTCCTTCAGATATGTGACGATACTATCCATTTGCATTCCTCGTGATCCTTTCACTAGGACGATGCATGGTGCATCGAATTCTTCTTCAATTGCAGCCTGCAACGCTTCTTTTGTTTCATAATGCGTCACATCAGAAATACCTGCGTTGATCGCTCCCTGTGCGATAAAACGTGACATCTCTCCATAAGTACATACGCGATCAATCGGATAAGAGCCCAATGCTTTCCCCACTTCGTAATGAATCTGTATTGCCTGATCTCCCATATCAAGCATATCAGAAAGAACCACGATCTTACGCGGCAGATCAAATTCACATAAAGTATCCAACGCTGCCAGCACACTTTGCCGATTCGATTTATAGGAATCATCCAAGATATATCCATTGCCCAACGGCATCAAATCACAACGAAGCCCCGTCTGTTCGATCTGTTCCAATCCTTCAGCGATTTCTTCTTCGCTCATTCCCAATGAACGAGCGATATAGATGCAAGGCAGAGCGTTCATCACTTGATGTTTTCCGTAAACGTTCATATGCACTGGAAGTTTTGTCAAATTTGATGTAAATTCAATGCCCTTTGCGTCCTGATGTATTTCCCCATAACAAAACAGATCGCTACGCGTGTCATGACCAAAGCTTATAACTTGTACACCACGAGGCAATTCTTCGCTCCAGAGCGCTTTTTTTAACACATCCTGCTCACCATTAAATAGCAAGATTCCCCGTTCCTTTAATCCATGTACGATTTCCGCTTTCGCTTTAGCGATATTTTCAATAGAGCCTAAATTCTCCAGATGCGCTTCTCCTACATTGGTGATCACCGCGATATCCGGCTGAGTGATCTTTGTCAGCGCATCGATCTCGTAACGGTTTTCCATTCCCATCTCCACGATTGCCACCTGTGTTGCGTCGCTGAGTCCTAACAGCGTTAAAGGAACGCCAATCTCATTGTTCATATTTCCATGTGTCTTCTGTGTGACAAATTTACGTTTCAATATGGATCCTAAAATATCCTTCGTACTCGTCTTACCATTGCTGCCAGTAATTGCGATCATCACCAGATCCAATGATTCTCGATACTTTTTAGCTAAAAGCGTCAAAGCCTTTCGCGTATCATCCACCAAGATAACCGCCACATCCGCAGGGGGATTTGGATGATCCTTCTGCCATAAGATCGCAACAGCACCTTGTTCGATTGCCTGGTTTACAAAATCATGACCATCGAAGCGTTCGCCGATGATCGGTATATATAAATTTCCTAACGTACATTTGCGTGAATCGATACAAACTCCGCTGACCATGCGACTCATATCCTTATATTCTATATAATCCGCATCTAGCATCTGAATGATCGCTTCTATGCTTCTCAACATCATTTTTCCACCTCATCCAACACGATTTTCCTTTCATCGTGCTTTTTATATTATAGCATAGATTCAAACGACGGGAAGAATTTATACAATAAATGAACACAACGATAAAAATAGGGAAAACAAAACACGATAATCGCATTTTTTGCGTTGTTATCCCCTTACATTTTCAAATATTTCACCAATTTTGAACTTTTTGATGAAATCTTACATACATTTTACATTCCTGTCTGTGCTTTGCATTGTGTTTTATCCATTTTTTAATTATATTTAACTTGGTTATTAGAAAAGAGAGGAAAAAGAGGTGTCTATATGTCAATTACCAATATTTTAAGCCTGCTAGGTGGTCTCGCACTCTTCCTATATGGAATGCAGATGATGAGCAACGGTTTGGAAGCAGCCGCCGGCGATCGCATGAAAGAAATCCTTGAAAAACTAACGTCCAATCGTCTCTTAGGCGTTTTGGTCGGTGCGATCATCACTGCCGTCATTCAATCTTCCAGCGGTACAACCGTCATGGTCGTCGGATTCGTCAATGCTGGCATGATGACCCTGCAACAAGCAGTATGGATCATCATGGGTGCCAATATCGGTACGACGATTACCGGCCAGTTGATCGCTTTAGATGTTGGGGCAATTGCACCTCTGATTGCTTTTATCGGTGTTGCCATGGTCGTCTTTGTAAAAAAACCGATGGCTCACCACGTGGGAACCATCTTTGCTGGTTTGGGTATGCTGTTCATCGGTATGGATATGATGAGCACGGCCATGTTACCGCTCAGAGATGAACCGATGTTCGTATCATTGATGACTTCCTTCACAAATCCAGTGTTGGGTATTTTGACTGGTGCCTTGTTCACCGCTGTCATCCAATCTTCCAGTGCTTCCGTTGGTATCCTACAGGCTCTTGCCAGAAGTGGACTGATCGGATTGGATGGTGCCGTTTATGTATTGTTCGGTCAAAACATCGGTACATGTATCACCGCTGTTTTAGCTAGTATCGGTACAGGTAGAGAGGCAAAACAAACAACTGTTATCCATCTTGCTTTCAACTTGATCGGAACCATCATCTTCACACCGATCTGTGTGCTCACCGCCCACTCTGCCTTCTCTTTGACAGATTGGGTCGCTTCCTGGACACCGGCTGCGCCAGATGCACAGATTGCCAATATGCATACGTTATTCAATATCGTAACAACATTATTGTTACTGCCGTTTGGTACCTATCTTGCAAACTTTGCCCAAAAAGTGCTGCCATTCAAAGAAAAAGAGACAAGCAGCGTACTGCAGTATCTGAAACCATTCCCGCCAACAACGCGTGCACTTGGTACTTCCGCAATGTCTTTACAGCAAGTAGACGAAGAGATCAATCACATGTTATCCCTCTCTTATGAAAATGTGAAAAACGGTTTCCATCAATTATTAAAATATGAAAAGAAGGTCGGCGAAAAGATCATGCAGACCGAAGAAATCGTCGATACGCTGAACCGTGAGATCAGTGACTACATCACGACGGCTTTGAGTTTGGAGCTCAACAACGATGTCAGCAACGCCTTAAGCCTATACTACCATCAATTAACAGATGTTGAGCGTATCAGTGACTATGCTGTCAAAATGGAGAATTACAGCAAAGAGCACCTGCAGAACCGCCTCAACGAAGAGGAAAAAGAAACCATCCAAACCATGTATGAAATGTGCATGGAAATGTATGAAGCTCGTCATGACATCCAAAAATCAAAAGTATTGCGCGAACAGAGCGATGACGTCTGCATCAAACTGCGAAATCGACAGATGCAGCGCATGAAAGAAAAGAGCATTTCAAGTGAGATCAGCATCATGTTCTCCCAGCTGTTAACTGATTTTGAACGTATCAACGGACACGCGATCAATATCGCAGAAGACTATGATCTGATCACGCACTGCGTGCAATTACAAACAGAATAAAAATCATAGATCCCTCCTAGATCCGCTTTCTTTTAGAGAACATTTCTATAGAAGGCGGTTTTTTTTATAACACTTTTATTGAATTGTAATTTTCGTTTATTAAAACCATTGTATCCTTCTGCCTGTGCAAACCATTTTCTTTGTTGCCCTAACGTTTATTAAAAGATGCACAAAGCTACGGTCTTTTCAGGTTTTTGAGAAAATCGCAATCTCTTAACACAAGCTTCTCATACATTTCTGCAAATACAGACCGTTATTTAACTTCACATATTTTCCCTTAATTTAAACATTGTTTTCATATACATTTGCTCTATACTATAGTCAAGCAAGGCGGAATACCTTGCGTGTATGACATTCATTCCCCTAATGATAATTCATACAATTTTCTATCCCCTTAATAATATTTGAGAAAAGACCGGTTCCCCCCTTAGCCGGTCTTTTCTCT